>JBEKJA010000437.1:0-2858 GCA_050011475.1 Syntrophales bacterium | reverse complement strand
CTTCTCATGGCAAAACACAACTTTTCTGCTCGATGGCTGTAAGCACCTCCGTATGGTTAAGGCAGGTAAACCGGATCTCTCTGCCTACCGGGACCTGTTATCCCAAGGAGGTGCGAAATGACTTTCATTTTAAATAAGTTTGATGATTTGTCTCTTTCAGAAATAAATTTATCTGTAATGGCAACTACTTTTTCTGTTTCTTCTCGTACTTCTTCAGTAAATCCTGGATGGCTTCTTCGAGAAGATCGTTGAATGGTTTTTCGAGGTCGATGGCGAGCTTTTTGATTTCCTTTTGAAGGTCATTTTCGATTCTGGTGGATAAGTTTTTCCGTGCCATAAAATAATTATTAATCAACAACATACAAAAAGCAACAAAATTATATTGCAATAAACAATATATAGTTATATCATTATCTAACGGTATAATTAATTTTCAGAATATAGGATATGAAGAGATCAATCAACAATAAAGCCCCTGAAGATTCCCGGAGCGGTGACGTTCCGGGCGGGTCCTATGCCCGTGAGAGGTCTTCGGGGGTTTTAAAATTCAAGGGGTGGGTGAGGGGAAAGCCGACATTGATTTACATGGCAAGGCGGGAAGTATCAGGGCTAGGTAAGATCGCTTAAAATAGACCCCATCATGGCCGTTATTTACGGCATGGGAGAAAAGGAGGGATAGAAAAATGGGGATGATTTACAAAAGAAACAAGACATACTGGATCAAGTATTATCGCAACGGGAAGCCTTACTATGAGACTACCGGGAGCGAAAAAGAAAACGATGCTAAACGTCTGCTAAAGAAGCGGGAGGGGGAGATTTCAGAAGGGAAGATCCCAGGGGTTTACTTTGACAAGGTTACTTATGACGAACTGGCAGCGGAGTTATTGGTTGATTATGAATTGAACGGGCGCAAGTCCCTCACACGTATCAAGATTAGTCTTCGGCACTTGGATCAAGAATTTAAGGGTATGAAGGTCGTAAACATTAACACAGCGAAGATCAAAAGGTATATAGATAAAAGAATGTCTGAGGGTGCAGCAAACGGAACAATCAACAGGGAACTCACGGCACTTATCAGGATGTTTTCAATCGGTTCTCTATGTAATCCCCCGAAGGTTAACAATCCACCGTTTATTACAAAGTTGAAGGAAGCCCCGCCTCGTAAAGGTTTTGTTGAATGGGGGGATTTCATGGCCCTGCGTGATAACCTTCCCGATTATCTGAAAGGTCTTTGTACTTTTGGCTACCGCACGGGTTGGCGTTTATCTGAGATATTAAAATTAAAATGGTCTGAGGTTGACCTCGATCAAAGCATAGTGACATTGAATCCAGGCGAAACAAAGAATGACGAGGGCAGGGTAGTTTATCTTGACAGTGAATTGAAAGATGTTCTTTTAGAGTAATGGGAGGCAAGAAAGAAAAATGCGAAGGTGCTTCCCTATGTTTTCCTAAATGAGGAAAAGACAGATCGAATTAAAAGTTTTCGTAAAACCTGGAATACTGCCTGTAAGAAAGCCAAAATAGGCCATCGTTTATTTCACGATCTCAGAAGATCGGCGGTCAGGAACCTTGTGAGGTCAGGGGTCCCGGAAGCTGTTGCCATGAGAATAAGCGGACACAAGACAAGATCGGTTTTCGAGCGATACAACATCGTGAGCGATAGCGATTTGATGCTTGCAGCGCAAAGGCAGGAAGCCTATCTGAATGCGCAAAAGGTTACAAAAACGGTTACAATTGAGGATATTCAGTATATTAAGGAAGCCATCAATGGTACTAACCCGTTGAATTTATTGGTAGGCGATGTGGGATTCGAACCCACGGCCTTTGGTTCCGGAGACCAACGCTCTATCCAGCTGAGCTAATCGCCCACTCAATGACAGCCTACGTTTGCGGCTTTTACCAGTCTCCCACTTTGGGAAGTGGTGTGAAAACTGGTGTGACTTGAATCCAGGATTTCAACAGCCTTTCTTTTATGCTCAGGTGTTGGGTGTGAATATCGCATTGTCATTTTGATATCCATGTGACCCATGAGCTCCTGAATCGTTTTTATATCTACCCCGGCCATACCTAACCGTGATCCGAAAGTATGCCTCAAATCATGGAACCGAAAGTTCGTAATTTCGGTATCCCTGAGAGCCCTCCACCATCCGGTTTTTATATCAGTGCAAGGCTTCCCATTATTTGAAAATACATACTCTGTAGATCGTTTTAATTCTCTTACATTTTTTAAAATTGTTGTCAACTGCTTGTTCATTGGAATCCTTCGTATCTCCCCGTTCTTGCTTCTCTCAATGGTGATATATGAATTTTTGAAATCGACATTTTCCCATTTCAATGAAAGAATCTCGCCCTTTCTCATCCCGGTGTTTAATGCTGTGATGATAATAGCCTCAAGATGCTTTGACTTTGCTTTCAACCGTACATAACCCAGTAACTTAATTTCCTCCTCAGGATCAAGTATCCGATCCTTTCCCCTTGGTTCCTTCAGAAAACGGACCTCCTTGACTGGATTCCCTGAAGCCTTACCCCCAAGTCATTGCCATGGTAAACATATGCCTTAAACAGGCCATTTCACGGTTTATCGTGGCTTCCTTTGCTTCCCCTGACTTCCTCATGATCTTGTATCGTTCAATCATAAATGGTGAAATGTCAGAAAGACGCTTGCCGTCAAAAACGTTTTGCAGATGTTTCAGTGATGATTCATCACGCCTGGAAGATAAGGGCTTTTTGTTTGCCTTTGAATATTCAAGATATTGTACCTTGAATTTTTCAAATGGGGTTTCAACTTTTTTCGGCTTATAGGTTACCTGGATAACTTCATGCTTGCGGACTATGAGCTTTTCTTTCGCCACGGTCTT
>JBEKJA010000436.1:0-2859 GCA_050011475.1 Syntrophales bacterium | reverse complement strand
GTTTATTTTCTATTTTGGCTCTCTTGGTGAAAGGCAAAAAACTCAAACACTGGCTGTTCTTGATGGAAAACAGATCAGCATGGCCGATTACTATAAAGAATATGAGCAGTTGATCAATAGCTACCGCCGTATGGCCGGAGGCACCCTGACAGATGAAATACTGAAAAAATTGAATCTCAAGAAGCAGGCAATGGACAGTATCGTGGATCGCGTAATCATCATGCATGAAGCAGGGAAACAGCACATACAGGTGACGAATGAGGAAATTCGCGGTATCATCACATCCATTCCTGTGTTTCAGCGCAATGGCGTCTTCGATGAGGAGCTCTACCGGCAGGCACTTCGATATGAAAATATGAAGCCGGAAGATTTCGAAGTCATGCAGAAACAGTCTTTGATTGTAATGAAATTCAAGGATCTGCTCCAGGAGGGAGCCAAAGTTTCAGATAAGGAATTACACGATTATTACATTATGACAAACGAAAGAATCAATGTTGAATTGGTCTCGCTGAATCCCGATGACTATATGTCAAGTGTTAATCCATCTGCTTCGGATCTTGAAAAATACCTGAAGGATCATGGGAGTGAATTCCGAGTTCCAGAGCAAGTGCAGGTTAAATATCTTGCTTTCACACCATCCAATTACTCAAGATCCATAACCATCAGTGAGAGTGATATCAGGGACTACTATGATAGAAACAAGAAGAAATTTGCCAAACGTGACGGCAAAACTCCCGACATATCCCAAGTGAGAGGGGAAATAGTTTCCGAATTGAAGCACAGGGAAGGAATGGCCAGCGCTTCACAAGAGGCCAAGAAAGCTCATGACTCAATATACCAGAATGAAAACTTCGATGCCTATGCGGCTCAAGCTGGTCTGCAAATCAATCAGACAAACTTATTCACATCCGTCAATGTTCCTGAGATATTCCGTTCAATTCCCGATGTCGATAAAACTATCTTCGGCTTGATGAAGGATGAAATATCTTCCGTACTTTCAACCGATAAGGGGTATTATCTTTTAAAATTGACTGCGAGGAAATCTCCCTATGTGCCTTCTCTCCAGGAGATCAGAACCGAAATTCAAAAGCGTTACACTGCAAAGGAATCCAATACACTTTGCAGGAAGGCTGCAGATACGCTCCTTGAGCAGCTTAAAAAGGGAGAGCCTCTCTCCAAAGGCGGCAACAGGAAAATCGTCGTGAATGAAACGGGATTCTTCCAGATCAATAACGGTATCCCCAATCTCGGAGCAAACCGTGAACTTACAGATACGCTCTACAGCCTATCCGGGAAAAAACCTTATACGGATAAGGTTTTCTTTGTAAATGGCAAATATTGGATTATAAAATTCAAGGATAGGGAAAAATTGGATGACACCGACTTTGCGTCGAAAAGAGAAGCCATCAGGCAACAACTTCTATCCATGAAAAAATCAGAAATTTTCCACACCTGGCTGGAAGGTACGAAGCATGCCATGATTCAGGATGGGCGCCTGAAGCTCAAGAGAGACGTCAAAGATCTGTAATGATACACTGTCTTTTTCAAGATCCCATTTATGAATTCTCAACAACGTAAAGAACGCATCGCCCTGCTCTCGGTCATCTCCAATTCCGTCCTGGTAATCATAAAGTTGATCATCGGGCTCATTATTGGATCCGTTTCCATCTTATCCGAGGCGATTCACTCCGTAGTTGACCTGGTAGCTGCATCTATTGCCCTGTTTTCAGTCAAGACATCCAGTACCCCAGCCGACAGGCAACATCCGTATGGCCATGGGAAGATCGAAAATATCTCCGGTACGATAGAAGCCTTATTGATTTTCATCGCTGCAGGCTGGATTATTTATGAAGCGGTAAAAAAAATAATTCATCCCGAACCCCTCGCGGGTCTCGGTTGGGGTCTAGGCGTCATGCTCATCTCAACAATAGTGAATATTCTGGTTTCCGGAATGCTCTTCAAGATAGACCGCGAGACGGATTCTATTGCACTGCGGGCAGATGCATGGCATCATCGTACTGACGTATATACGTCTGCGGGTGTTATGGGCAGCCTGGCAGTCATGTGGATCGCTCATAACATGTATTCCCCTTTGAATCTTAATTGGCTTGACCCGGCAGCTGCAATTGGTGTGGCTATCCTGATCATCAGGGCTGCATACGACCTTACCAGGCAATCCGCCAAAGATTTATTAGACGAGACACTGCCCGTTGAAGAAGAGGAATGGATACGACAGCAGATTCTTCAGCATGTCCCGAAGGTTCACGGTTTTCACCATTTAAAAACACGAAAGTCGGGACATTTCAGATTTGTAGAATTTCACTTGAAGGTCAATCCGATGATGACGGTTTGGGATTCACACCGCATCACGGAAGAATTATCAGAAATCATCAAAAGTCAATACCCGGATGCAAGTGTAACGATCCATGTAGAACCCTGCGATGGAAATTGCATGGGTAACTGTCTGAAAGGATGTCTTTTACCCGAAAAAGAACGCCTCAACATCAAGAAAAAAGTATTGCGTCCTTTATAGGTCACCCTGAATTTATTTCAGGGTCTATTCTTTATATATAGATCCTGAATCAAGTTCAGGATGACAAAGGTTAAAGCTTGTTGTAATTGCGATTCTCTATCCTTTGTCATTGCGAGCGAAGCGCGGCAATTGCCACGACGGCTTAGGCGCCGCCTCGCAATGACCCCGGTTTTCAAGCCACTACGGTTTGCGATTGTCGATCACCCGTATAGGCTTTCCATTCTGCCTCGGGAGTGAATTGGGCGCAACCAGCTTGACTGCAAGGCCGACCCCGATGACTGATTCCATCCTCTTTGCAAGCATTTCTATGAAAGCTTTCTGTTTCT
>JBEKJA010000435.1:0-2861 GCA_050011475.1 Syntrophales bacterium | reverse complement strand
TGCCCCCGCTGTGAATCGGCCAAAGTATCTCGTCTTCTGCATTACGATAAGTTTAATTGTGATCAATGCCATTATCAGTTTACGGTAACTGCGGGTTCCATCTTCCACGATTCCCATTTGCCATTGTGGAAATGGTTTTTGGCTGTCTATCTCATGGCTGAATCCAAAAAAGGAATTTCTGCCAATCAAATTAAACGAAGCCTTAAAATCAGCTATAAGACGGCATGGTATCTCTGCCATAGGATTCGTGAGGCCATGAATGAAGTTCATAGGGAAAAATTGGACGGGACGGTTGAGGTTGATGAAACCTACATGGGGGGTCGTTTTGATAGTAGAAGGGAACGCGCCCGTTATGAAAAACAGCCAGTTATCGGATTGCTCCAAAGAGACGGGAAGTTTGAGGCTAAAACAATCCCGACAAGGGGCGCAAGGATACTCGTTAGTGTGGTAAAGGATCGTGTTGATAAAAGTGCAACCGTTATGACAGATGAACTTCCGGCGTATAGGGGACTTAATAAAATTTTCAAGCATGAGAGCGTTAACCATCATAATGATGAATGGGTGCGCGGAAATGTCTCCACGAATGGCGTTGAAAACGCTTGGTCTTTGTTTAAGCGGTCTATTGTTGGTTCCTATCATCATATCAGCGTGCAACATATGGATGCCTATATTCAAGAGTTTGAATGGCGGTTTAATGGCCGAAAAAATGAATATCTGTTTCGTGATACGCTCATGAGATTACTTAATACTCCTAAGATGGAATTTAAGGAACTCATAGGGAAATCCGCATAATTATTTTAGATAACCCTTTAACTCGTCTCGATAATGCGATAACATCTCATCGCGTTCAAGTGTTGTAGCTACGTTAAATAATCCCTTGTTATCTCCGACTTCAGTATTGGTCCATTTGTAATACCAGACTTGAGTATATGTTTTTTTGTCAGTTTTGGGGCTATCGTCATATTTAATTGCGAATATTAAATACAATGGTTTTTCTGTGAAAGATGGTATGAGAAGTTTATTATGGTAATAAAATGGACTTTTTTTCTGTATTTCGTTTGCTAATGGTACTTCTTCAATAGTTGGTTTAAATTTAAATTGTGGATCTATGTATAATGCTTTCTCTGTAAAATTATAAGCAGAGCAGTTAGCTGTATTAGATATTAATATTTCAACATATGGATTTTGGGTTGATATATCTCTATAACCTGCATTTGCAAGGGTAAAACTTGGCGCGCATTTTACTGAAGGCGTTATTATTCCATTCTTTTGCTGTAATTCACCTATTTTCTTTGATGTTTCTGGATTTTTTGCAACCCTCGCCATATCTTTCTTTATGTCAGCTATTCTTTTGGATTCACCTGGCGTTAATATCAAGGCGCTATTCTTTAAAGATACTTTGTGGTGAATTTCATAAGCGGTCCCAATAATATTTACAATGTATGAGATCAATAAAACTGCGATAGGAAAGATCAGGGTTGCAAAAGTTTTTCGATCACAAAGATCGGCTTTAATTATATTATATTGTTCTTTCATCTTTTTCCCCCTACATTCTGGCGATATAGAGGGGCGTAACGTATATAATCTAATGCCGATAACACCGAAAGAAAAGATAATGGAAAGCCAAAAACCAAATAAGGATGTGCCGTGAGATGATGCCATATTGGCCAGCGCACGATAGAGTAAATGATTATAGCTATCAAGCATATATTCACATTATCACCATATTTTCTTTTCGTCAAAGTAATAATCACGTGTTTTTTGAATTGACTTTTGACTATTATAAGTTTTTAATGTCCCAATATCAATATCTCCATGAAACAAGTGCGATATTATACTCCCTGTTATAGTTCTTCAAAACTGCGACTGCATCTTTAAGATCCAGATTCATTATCTCAACACCAGTCAGGAGGAATCCATGAAGCACAAATTCTGGACATGGTGGGCAATAGTATTGATGTTAGCCATGATTCTTTCTTCTTGCGGTGGCGGAGGGGGTGGAGGTAGTGCAACCACTTACATCGTGACCTATAACGGCAATGGAGCGACCGGCGGCAGCCCTCCGACAGACCCCACCAATTATGCACAGGGTCAGGTAATTACGGTCCTTGGCAATCCGGGTAATCTTGTTAAAACCAATTTCACCTTTGCAGGTTGGAACACAGCATCAGACGGCAGCGGAACCAATTATGCCCAGGGACAGCAATTCAAAATGGGTTCATCCAATGTGATTTTATACGCGAAGTGGACGGCCAATTCCATCCCCACCTACACCGTAACCTATAACGGCAACGGCAATACCGGCGGCACTGTCCCGATTGACACAACCAACTACGAGCAGGGGCAGACCGTCACGGTTCAAGGTAATACAGGCAACCTCGTAAAGACCGGATATTCCTTCACGGGCTGGACCACACTGGCTAATGCATCAGGAACAAACTATACACCGGGGCAAACCTTCAGAATGGGTACGGCAAATGTTGTCCTTTACGCCACGTGGACGGCCAATCCCACCTATACCGTAACCTATAACGGCAATGGATCGACCGGAGGCAGCCCTCCAACAGACAGCCTCCATTATGAGCAAAATCAGATTGTTACGGTCCTTGGCAATCCGGGTAATCTTGTTAAAATCAATTTCACCTTTGCAGGTTGGAACACAGCATTGGACAGCAGCAGTGGGACCAATTATGCCCAGGGACAACAATTCAAAATGGGTTCATCCAATGTGATTTTATACGCGAAGTGGACGGCCAATTCCATTCCCACCTACACCGTAACCTATAACGGCAATGGCAATACCGGCGGCATCGTCCCGATTGACACAAACAACTACCAGCAGGGGCAGACCGTCACGGTTC
>JBEKJA010000434.1:0-2875 GCA_050011475.1 Syntrophales bacterium | reverse complement strand
TCTCATCTTCCGGATCTCCTGTAGCAACTCTGTCCGTCTCATTGGCCACCTCCCAGGTGACCATTCTAAACCGGACAGATTATGTGCTACAAACCCGGACAGTTTACGTGCTTCTTACAATTCATGTTTTTTTAATTGACAATCAACATTATTAGCGTATTATTCAGATAACCAATAACTTCCAATAAATCATCCTTAAAGTACCAAAACACAAAGACCGTTATTGTATTTAGAAATATTATTATTACTATTATATTGATTTCATTGGATTTTATGTGTTTTCTAGCTATGATAAAGATCCAAAAGGAAGGTCAACCATGAAGACATTATTGGCAATTTTGGCGATAATTCTGCTTCCTCTGAGTGCATTTGCCAGTATGCGCGCCATTACGGACAGTGAAATGTCAGCCGTGACCGGTCAGATGGGTGTATCGATCGCGATCGTTGACATGCAGCAGGACATCTCGCTGGTATCCCTTACATGGGGTGACGTAAATAATGGTACCCGGTATGTTGCCGGTCAGGCAGTCTCAATAGCTCCCGGTTACGTCAACATCAACGACATCACCATCAACAAGAACACCATGACCTTGAACGGTGTCACTGGTACCAACGGAGTCTATGCTGACCCGCTCAAGATCGATGTTGTATCGTTCGGTCCAGTCAACATTTTGACCCAGCCGTTTGCAGCTTTCTCTAATAAGACCGCAGTCATTATCGGCCTTCCCGAATTAGTCCAGACGGTTGATGCAATCAATATTGGATCAATCACGCTTGATAATAGGGTGGCTGGTGTTACCGTTTATGCTGCCTTATCAGCAGCTACTAATTTTACTACGGCTAATGCGACTTCCCGCGCTTCGGGCGCCGCTTTCTATAGCGTTCTGAACGCAGGTGGAGGGTATCACTATTGGAACACTTCAGCACAAGCAAACTCGAATCAGCTTGGCCAGATCTACATAAAGGGCTTCAAACAGATCACTTACTCGCATCTTGAAGGCTACGGATCAACCTTGACAACGACTTTAGGAACTGTCAGCCTAAACTGTGCGAATCGCCCTGGCTACATTGCGATCTTTGCGCATGATACACAGGGTAAATAATAATTTAAAAGTTTTTGCTTAATGAAAAGAGGTTAGGGCTTCACAACACTAACCTCTTTTTTTTTTGGTCAGATCTATATCAAGGGTTTCAAGTAGAATGGTTACTCGCATTTGGAGGACTATGTTACGAACGCTTCGTGGAGAAACATATTAAGGCCATCTTTCGGTTAGGCACCTAACCACCCGTAGGCGGACCCGTTGTTTCATCAAGTTTTCTTCCGGAATTTACAGTCATTTCTGGCTGACTGTTAGCGCACCATTAATCAATTTTCAAAGAACAATTTCTTATTAGTTAAGGGGCAGTGGAGCGGGGCTGAAGACTGTGGACCCCGTGCAAGCCTTGCGGTTATTGCCTGCCCCTGTATTAAGGAGGGCAGGGATTAATGAAGGTCTGTCAGTGTGCACACCCGCTGGTCCTTACGGATACAGCTCCCCTGCCTATTCATTTTATTCAACCCTTCCGGATATAAAGACATTGATATTTCCCGCGCCGCTTGCATCCACTACAAGCGATTTTGCCGCTGTCAACTTCATGCCTCCGTTCAAAAAATTCCACTGAATGCACTGATTGACTGCAAAAGGGACGGGTCCCAGTAATACCGTATCGGGTGATCCAGGTGTCGTTTCACTTTCGCCGATTGAAACAGTAATTGCTGAATCTGAAGAGATTGTCAGATGATCAACGTAGATGCTAAGACCCGCAGACGGAGCCGCCTTCAATTCTTCACACCCGCTTGCATTAGCGGACGTTGCATTAAGGAAAAAACCAAATTTTCCGACTCCTGGCGTGGTAACAGAAATAGACATGATTTAACCTCCTATACCAACGCCGTAACGGAGCAGTTGCTTCCGAATCTCGGTTCAAGAATAGCATGAACCTGGACATTCCCCGTTGCTCCAGATGGCATTTTGTTTAACAATTAATTTTATAAGTTCTTCTAATGTCCACACATGATCCGTAACTAAAAAATCACAGGTGAAGAATTAATATGCCTTCAAAATATCGTGTGGAACTCTGTGTGGAACTTCAGAGGCGAAAAGCGTACTTTCTGTACTTTCAGTAATACCCGGTGATACTTGATGGAAATAAAAAAAGGGGTTGCAAGTACTCGATATCATTGCAACCCCTTGATCCTATTATGGAGGCGGCATCCGGATTCGAACCGGAGAATAACGGTTTTGCAGTTATAACAAAGGGAGCAGACGATTGTTTGCCTTCTTTGTTACTGACTGTTTATAGTGATAATTTTGACCAGAAAGGCACAATGTCTTTTTGCGGTAGTTTGTCTTGTTTTGTCCTGTTCACTATACAATTACTATACAGGGGGGGGGAAGACCAGAATCGCTTTCTATCCTCCTTTAAGGAATCCCTTCCCGCTCAACACACAAGGGGGTAGATTGGATTTCTACAATCAAGAGGCTATATGAAAAAAACCAGACTTAATTTGCCACATATAAAATTGATGATTGTTAATGGAATAGTCAATGGACGATCACAAAGGGAAATTGCAACAGGGGGTAAAAAAGCGTGAACAAGCATGAACAAAAACAGCACAAAAACATTTATAGCAAGATGAATAGGAAGGTGCATAAAAATGAATAGTAAAGACCAGGATATTGTATTGCTGGCTTCTACCGGATGTTCCCAAGAAGAAATTGCGGCTACAATGGGTGTAAGTCAATCTACAGTATCAAGACGTCTTCAATCTGAGGAACTTAAAGCTCTTATCGAAAAGGTACAATTCGAATTGATGGAAGAAACCGCTACCGTG
>JBEKJA010000433.1:0-2875 GCA_050011475.1 Syntrophales bacterium | reverse complement strand
ATAGTTGAAAGAGAGTCCTTCCTCTTGAAGAGGCTTCATTTCTCTCAGTATCTTCTTAATATGAGGGGCGACTGTTTCATCATAAACTTGCTTCCATAGTGGAGCTATCAACAAATTGATACCAGTAACGATTAAGGCAACATTTATCTGCTCTGCCGCTTTTTTATACCAATAGCCAAAAGCAATTGACTTGTCTTTAAGATAAAGGATTAAATTTTGATCATTGTAATATGGATATGGTATATATACACTATATTCTGCGTGGTTTGGCGAATCTTCATGGAGCACTGTAAATGAATAACTAAAACCTTTCAATGCATCGTCTACATTGTTGCAGGTATAATATACATCCCCTTTTAGCAACCATTCTCCAGGATAGTCCTCATCTGGAACTACTCTAAAGTTCTCAACATAACCAATATTATTCTTTTGCATATCGTGCTGTTGATATAAAGGACAACGTTTCCCTAAAACACGACACAATTTTTCCAAAAATTCCTTTGTCTGTTTTTCACCATGAGAATCTTCACGAGTGCCACTTATTGTTTGATTTAAAATGTACTTCATCTTTATCATTCTTCCCAAAGATGAATTTGTTTTCTGTATATCTTCAAATGGTTTTGGACAAATTGGATCAAAAACTAAGAAAGGTTCAGCACCCATATAAACCTTTCCTGCCTTTTCGGCAAGCCTCAAAACAATTTCGTATAGACATCGCCTTTCATGTAATCTGTTCCCATTTTTCTATTAATTATAAACGAACGTTTATCAATGGTTATTATGATAAATAAATATATTTGACTTTCTATTTATTTTCTGTTACAGAATAAGTCAGTTTTTTACGTTTTTTGTTTAACAATCGGAAAACCAGTGAAAAAAGGAGTTGAAACGTGATGAAGAGGAAACTGAAAAGGCGAAGACCTGAACAGAAAAAAGTGATTGGGTATCTTAGGGTCAGTACAGGGAGTCAAGACCTTGAAAAAAATAAAACAGATATTTTGAAGTACGCAAACAATCATAAACTTGGCAATGTAGACTTTGTTGAGGAGGTCGTTTCAGGTAAGGTCTTCTGGAAAAAAAGGAAAATAAAAGAAGTCATCGATGCATTGGGTAAGGATGATTGGATCATAGTAGCAGAATTGAGCAGGCTCGGACGTTCGATGCTGGAAGTCATTGAGATCATCAGTGAAGCAAAGAGGAAAGAGATCAATATCCATGCAATCAAGAATAACTGGACACTTAATGGAAGCATAGAGAGCAAGATCTTGTTGATGGCATTCTCTATGGCAAGCGAAATTGAACGGGATCTTTTGAGTGCAAGGACAAAGGAAGCCTTAAGAGTCAGGAAAGCATCAGGCGTGAAGCTTGGAAGACCTAAAGGACCCGGCAAAAGTAAGCTTGATGAGCACAAAGAGGAGATCGTTGCATTGCTCAGGACTGGGGTACCCAAAAAAAGGGTGGCAAGGAAATACAATACGTCTATTGTTAATCTGTATAATTGGATAGCAAAGCATCAGTTGGATGTTAAAGTTTCCTGACCTATATTTGATTTGACAGATACTGTCAAAAGAAGTCCTGACGTAGTTACCTCTTTCTCCTACAAGTGCTCGGCCGGATTCATTTATCAATACTGACGATTACGGATTGAAAGGAACGCCAAGGTTAAGCGGCGGCGAAGCCGTCCGCCTTGAACGCAATGTTAGGCGCTCGGCCAACTGAGGACGCAACGCCTGCCTCTCATCACCGCGCTATCAGTGCGAACACGCCCCAGCCCAGGTATTCACGCGTGTACGCGGCGTAGCGTTTGGGTGCTGAGGTCAGTTCGGCTCGAACATCTTTCGCGAAGTCGTCGTCTGGATTCGCTTCGAGCCATCGGCGCATGGTGAGCCACTTGGCCGCCTCGTACCTGTCCCAGCTGTCTTGGTCCGCCAGAACCATTTCCACGACGTCGTAGTCGAGGTCGCCGAAAGAAGCGAGAAGCTCTGGGAGCATGAGAAAGTCGGAGATCGAACCGGCAAGGCATCCCTTGGCAATGTCTTCCGTCGGCGGTAACTGCCGCCAGTAGGGCTCACCGATGAGGATGATCCCTCCGGTGCGGAGGCTCCTCGCCAGAAGCTCAATTGCGCCGCCGACTCCCCCACCGATCCACGTGGCACCGACACAGGCTGCCACACCGACCTTTTCGTCGGCGACGTAGCCGGCAGCGTCACCGTGGATGAACTCCACTCGATCGGCGACGCCGAGTTCTTCAGCGCGGAGTTTCGCTTGCACGGTGAACAGCTGGCTCATGTCGATACCGGTGCCGCTGATTCCGTAATCGCGTGCCCATGTGCACAGCATCTCACCCGAACCGCTGCCGAGGTCGAGCACACGGGTCTCCGGTTCCAGGCGCAACGCCGCGCCGAGAGTGGTGAGCTTTTCAGGTGTGAACGGGTTATGGATGCGGTGAGCACTTTCGGTGATGTTGAAGATTCGTGGAATGTCCATTGCAGAAACCCTTTACGTTCAATTTTTTTCGGTATCGTGCATACCATTATTTGCGACTGAAATCCAGCATATGACCAAGATTAATCGACCTACCGCTTACAGGAAGTAAGTGAGTGCTGAGTCTATAAAACTTCCCGTACTCATCTCAATATAAAGATCTATCAGATGCCACCATAGAAGCGCCCAAATGCTCGGGACAACATCAATGCCATAAGCAAGGCACCTAATCCAGCAATAAGAACATGTTTCGTCTTGCGTAGATCGAAGGTTCCGACACGACACACGAGTAAGTAACCTATGAAGAGGTTAAAAGCGCCCCATAGTACGTTCACCATTGCTGAAGACAGCCCTTGACCCGGCGGAGAAGCAAATGGGCTTTGAAATGGGT
>JBEKJA010000432.1:0-2880 GCA_050011475.1 Syntrophales bacterium | reverse complement strand
AGCGTTGATATCTGCGTTTGTCATTCATTGCAAGAATCTCCACGAGAGAAATTAGTTAATGGTGCACGCGTCAATTATCAAGAGTCGCATCCTTCACCCTGTTTAGACTTTTTGTACTATCACCTGTCCTTTTTTATAGGAAAAATAGCTGTTCAAAAACCATCCAAGAGTAAAGCCAATCAGCAATACGAAGAGAATCAATATTGCCCTTGACATGGAAATACTCCAGAAACCTTTTGTCCTATCATTGGAGCATACTGCCCATATTTTTCTTTACCATCAATTTTAATCCAATATGGAAACCATAGATCATGTTTATCATCTGATGGGTTTTAATCCCATAAAATTTTTATTATTGTAGGATTGAACTCAACTTTACCTTTTTCACTACTCAAGCATTTTGCTAGACTATCTCTAACTGGACAACTTTTTCAACCTTGAAATTACCCCAATATTTTGCTTTTGTTTTCTTGCCTACTTTAATCATGATTTACCCCAGTATTTGTGAATATCAACATATGTCATGGATTAAACCCAAGCAGATTTAATATTCCCAGTTCTCTTTTACATTCTTCACAGATGAAGCTTCTTTGATCTCTGTCTATGCTGCCAAAGTAAATTTCGCCAAGCTTTTTAGGTGGAGTTACAGTGAAACTAGAGTCCGTTACGTTGAATACCCGATGACATCTATCACAAATCTTCATTTGTCGCCAGCGTCGAACAAATATCTATATTTATAGCAACTTCCCTTAAGGATAACGCTAGTAATTCAGCAATTAACTGACCAATCCACAAAGTTGTGGATAAGTTTGTGGACAGCATTGTGAATAATTATTGCAAAAGCTATTAAAAACGCTATTTTGCACCTTATTGCCTAAGTCATAACCATTAGAAATAAATAAACAAAATCAACATATTAGAAAGTATAAAGGCATATCTAATGCTATCGATGGAAATGTATAAAGATGATGCTCCACTCCCAACTGAAAATAATCAGCCCTACCCTACCTCATTCATCAAGATATCCTTCACTTCCCTATCTTCTATGCCTAAGTATCGCATCGTAATCGACGGATTTGAATGATTGCATCTCCTGCAGATAATTTCAAATCCAACTCCATACAATGTCCGCTGGATAAATCCCCATGTCTTCCTCAACGTATGAGCACCGTAATTCCCTTTCAGATTGATCGCCCTTGTCCATTTCTTGACCATGTTATTCATACATTGAACCGTAATCGGACTTTCGCCTTTCCGACTTGACAAATGACTTTCGTTTTTGTCTAGTGAATATGAACTCAGGTTAAAGAAGGTTAAACACTGGTTAAAAAAACTTTATAGCCAAAACGCTAAATTTAGCGAAGAAATTTGCGGAAGTGCATGGGATTCCAACCCATCCGTCATGCTCAGCAGATCATTTGCTGCATTGTAGGTATAGGCGATCCGGAGCACCCTGACTTCGAAAGCCTCTTCCGCTCGGACGATTCTCCCCAGGTAATCCCTGGTCTCTGTCTTCACACGTCCATCCAGGTCCGATTTCGTGGTGCTAAAGCCGGAGTAACTATAGCGTGTTTTAGAAACTAGACCGTTTTCCAGGAGTTGCCTCTCTGTAAAGATCCGGTACTTTGCTACGTAAATATACTCACGCGCCGGACAACTACCATCAGAACCTGTCTGTGCCGCATAGGCTTCACTACTCAAAAGACTAGCCAGCTCTGCCGGGACCAGCTCAAAATGAGGAATCGTACAAATCGTGAATGCTAATGATGAGAAGCCAGACAAACGAACGACAACAAACTGTAAAACGCGTGATCATGAGAACTCCCTCCAATGGATTTAATGCAGATAGACCGGGATAGGGTATTTTATTATCAGCCCCGGTTCGTCATCTATAAGATAAGCAATACTTGTGTCACCCGCTTCATCATTGTTATTTTAGATGGTTGCGATGATGGATACGCCATGATGACTCTAGAAAGTGCCAACTTTGTTGGCACTTGAGAGTTGGCAGTTGACACCAGCTTAGTCGCCCATTGGGAATACGTCTTGACAATGACTATGAATTGCTATTTGATGCCCCGGCCTGTTCACGAGAAGCTTGGGAAGGTGTTATTTGCGGGAATCGGATTTTATTCAGCGAAAGGCTGATGAAGCCTGGATGGCGATTGCTCTGGAAGAAGCCGGCCGGGCTTGCGAGGAAGGGGAGGTCCCTGTCGGGGCTGTCGTAGTCCTCCATGAAAAGCTGATTGCCCGCGCCCATAATCGGATCATTGCGCAGGCAGACCCTTCTGCACATGCCGAGGTACTCGCAATTCGTGAAGCCGCATCAATGATGCGGAATTATCGTCTTCCGGGTGCGACCATTTATGTAACCATTGAGCCCTGTATCATGTGTGCCGGTGTGATTCTTCAGGCTAGGCTGCATCGGGTCGTCTACGGCGCCACCGATCCGAAACAAGGGGCCGTATCCACTCTTTATGGACTCCTTGATGATGACCGGCTGAATCATCGGACAAGTGTCACAGGCGGCATCTGCGCTAGTGAATGCGCCGAAATAATCAGTAGATTTTTTCGGGGAAAGCGGCTAATATCCACGCCCGCTTCGGAATACTGAGAACAACCACGGAGAGATACCGAAGTGGCCGTAACGGGGTCGACTCGAAATCGACTTGAGGGCCAAAAGCCCTCACGGGGGTTCGAATCCCCCTCTCTCCGCCATTGAATATACGAAGATATAGCGGTATGGAGTCCTGAGGCACCGATACTTTATCATATGGAAGTAAGGAAAGCCTTCACGGAGAGATGTCCGAGAGGCTGAAGGAACGCGACTGGAAATCGTGTGTATGCCCATAAGGTGTACCGGGGGTTCGAATCCCCCTC
>JBEKJA010000431.1:0-2897 GCA_050011475.1 Syntrophales bacterium | reverse complement strand
CTGTGTATTCTAGCCCCTTGCCGATTTTTTTTGCGGCGGCCACACTGCCATCGGCCAAGAGTTGTCCCAGTTTGCCTTCTCTCCTGGCAATCTTCGGCAGAACTACGTTAATCACCGTTTCCAAATCTCCCCAGTTCAGAGGAATGCCATCCGTGTCCGCCAGCATCAGGTCCCCTTTATCGAAGGCTTCCATGGCCCAGGCGATGGTGCCCCCGGCGGAGATGGTGTCCACGCCGAGATCGTTGCAGACGCGGCCGGCTTTGCAGGTGGCTGCCAGATCGATGGAGCCGATAAGGGTTCCGAAGGCGACGATGGTTTCATATTCCGGTCCCGGTCCTTCCGGTATAGCAAACGGTCCATCCTTGACCTCAACCACCCGTTTGCAAGCAATACTGCAAAAGGCACAGGCTCCCCGCTTCGTAAGATATTGTTCTGTCAGCGTGCTGCCTGTTAGTGCTTCCGAGGCTTCTTCCCAAGTATTAGATGTCCAGTTCTTGATCGGCACGTCTCCTACCGCCATTCCGCCGACAAGGTTTGCAGCCGTACCATTTTCATGCATCACAGTCGCCGGCAAGGCTTCTACGATACGTGTGTTGAGGTCCTTCCGGAAGGCTTCGTATCCGGCTTTGTTCGCCACTTCCATGTCCTTTTTAGAAGCCTTGACCACAATGGCCTTAAGATTCTTGGACCCCATGATAGCGCCGAAGCCTGCCCGGCCGGTCGCATGATGTCCGTCGTTCAGGATAATGGAATATTTGACAAGATTTTCCGCAGCAGGACCGATTACGAGGGTCCGGTAATCCTTGCCAAGCTTCCCCTTCAGGGCTGCGGTGACCTCTTCTGTTCCCCCGCCCCAGTATTCCCTGGCATCGAGAATCTGGACGGTATCATCTTTGATTAAAAGATAAACGGGGCTGGTGGATTTACCGGTGATGATGAGACCATCATAGCCCGCATATCTGAGTTCGGGGGAAAAGTAGCCGCCAGCAGAGGAATCGCCCCAGTGTCCTGTCAGCGGTGAACACCCGGCCACACTGTTGCGGCTGGCACCTGAAATCTTGAGACCTGCAAAAGGACCATTCATGAAGATCAGCATAGCCTCCGGGTCAAGGGGATCAATATCGAAACGCCCCCGCTCCCAGAAAATCTTTGCGGCCAGACCGCTGCCCCCGATATATTGTTTGTAGTACTCTTCCGGAAGCTGTTCCACCTGTATCTTCCCGGAAGAGAGATCCACGGAAATGATTTTCCCGGTGTTCCCTTTCATCATAACCTCCACCATCTATTTCAGAATCAGGTCATTTCTGCCATCTTCAGTAAGAATCCTGTTATAGATCGCGGCTACCTTTTTGAGCTTCGGGGCTAATTTCAATAGACCCGTAGCACTGCCTTTAACCCGGATTTTCTTACGGGTGATGGCCATGACAGGATTAAGTTTATTAGCCCAGGAGCGATGGGCATCATCAGCTGACAGGCTCATCACCAGGTCTGGATTCTCCGCAGGTTTCCCCTGACCGGCCGCGATCTTGCCGCCCCTGGTATCCACCCAGAAAGAACAGTCCGGACCGCTTTCCGTGTAATCGAACCAGATGAGCTGGTTGACCTTTCTCAACCCTTCAGACAGCTCTGGATCTTTCATACAGGCTTCGAACATCTTCAGAAAATAAACAATGGGCTCCTTATCATCTTTCCAATACTCCATAGCATCCTCCTTTTTTAATTAAAGTGCTTTCGCAATAATGTTATAGATATCCTCTTCTTCTGTGACACGGGCATTTGACGTAATACATCCATCCGTCATGATCAACTCTACAAGGGCTGTCTGTTCTTCTCGCGTCGTTGGAACACCAAAATCTTTAAGCGTCTGTGTAAAACCAATATTTTTCTGTAAATCCCTCACGGCCTGGACAACGAAGTCTTTTGCACTTCATTACTTTTGTAATATGAGCATATTACGCTCTAAAGATAGGTATCGGCAATCTCCATACCGGCAACTCCAGGTGCACGCACCCTCACCGGAAAAGCTTGCCAACGGACAGCATGACCTCGGATACATAGCAGCATGTATACCCTATGGGGATATAGCCTTCATCAACTGCCTGTTCGATCAATTGATTCTGTGGGGTTTCCAACAGTCTCTCGAATATCCTCATTGTACCGCCTGTTTCAGCATTGTTCTATTCTCTTACAATACCTTCATCTTTTCCAGGACATCTGAGATGACACGCAGCGTGGGTGAGGTGTCAGGAATTTCTATGAGGGGCTTTGCCCTAAAATCGAAATCCCGAATGAGGTCGTCCTCAGCAATCCATCCATAGATATCGAGATTCGTCCTGCCCCTGATGTCATTGACCTCGCCTTCGCTCTTCACCCTGTTGAGCACAAGTCCTATGCTCCTGAAATCAACGGCCTTTTTATCTGCAGCAACATGGGCGATGGTGTTGGCCACACTGACACCCTTTGCCGATGTGTCGGAAACCAGAACAAGCTGATCTACCGTTTTCATCACACGCCTGTTGATCTGCTCGACGCCCGCTTCTCCATCAATCAGCACAATATCGAATCTCCCGGCCAGGTCGTGAATGATATCTTTAAGCAGGTTATTCACCCGGCAGAAGCATCCTTCGTCTTCGGGCCTCCCGATGGCCAGCAGTGCGAATCCTTCACGCTCTTCCAGCGCATCAAATATCTCATAATCCAGAAAGTTGAGTGTTTCCTTGCGCTCCTGAGATTCACCTTTCTGTATCCTGGCAACCAACTCATTTCTAATGTCATTGATTGTTTTGCGCACATCAATACCCAGTGCCGTTGCAAGGCCGACGGCCGGATCAGCGTCTATGGCGAGGATCTTCCTGTCATTTCTGCCTGCCAGGAGCTTGACCATTAGGGCAGATATA
>JBEKJA010000430.1:0-2916 GCA_050011475.1 Syntrophales bacterium | reverse complement strand
TTTGAATGCAGCCCCGTGATTCCTTCTCGTACGTTTTGCCATAGTTACTGCTCCTTTCTGTGTCATTATAGAGCAGCTTTGCCACTTATGTCACTGTCCAGTTTTCCCAGACCGGCTCTGTAACAGATTCAATTGATTACCACTTGAAAGCATGCATTCTGATGGGAATGGTGAGCCTCTCGATTACAGGAAGCAACAGATTGTCAATGTAACCTACAAGTCTTTATCAAAACATTGCGATTTAAAGTAAAGAGTATGGGATAGATAAATTCTTTTTTCATTCAAGATCAGTCCTGAACATAAAACATTGACGCATTGCACAAAAATTTTTATCAATATGGCTACTATCAAGGTCTATGACGTATTGATATTCGCATAAATAATTGTCATTGCTATATATTATTGTTCATATTCCAAATCAAGATAAGTTAAGGCATTGTTGCAATGCAACATATTTCCTTGACAAATCACAGTTTCGTCCTTAAATTATCAATAGTAAAGAAAAGGAGATATAAAAAAATGGATTACACAACGATGGCACAGCAGATGACCAGTTTTTACAAAAGCGCAATTGACAACAGCGTCAATGCAATGACTATAATTCAGGAAAGCACCGAGAAGATGGTCAATCTTTCTCTAGAGCAATCACCCTGGTTTCCCGAAGAGGGCAAGAAGATTGTCAACTCCTGGATGAAGGCTTACAAGAAGGGGTATGACGATCTTAAGGTAGCCGCAGATGAGCAGTACAAGAAATTATAAACATTCGTCAATCAGCAAAAAAAAGAGCTGATTCGGAGAAATTCATCTTTCAAAACGAAAGTAGCCAAAATTAATCAACACGAACGATCGCACTGAAGGGACTTTCCGCAGGAAAGCCCCTTTCTTATTTATCCCCTTTTTCTAATCCTTAAATAGCAAAGCATTCATCGAATGGAATGATGGGAGGTCTAATATGCCACAGATAACGTTTCGTGAACTATACTTATCGTGTAAAAAGCGGTGGGTGTGGACGATGATGTTGGTTGCCATGGTTTCCCTGATCTGCGTCGTTTTTATGTATCAACAGACCCAGGCTCAAGTGAGGTACGGCATAGATAAGCTGTCGCAGGATCGTTATTCCGAATCTAGAACCAAGAAAGATATTTATAAGATTCTCCGGGATAATAAAATGAACCCAACCCAAGGGATGGAGATTGCAGAGGCCATTATCGTGCAATCCAAGAGGACAGAAATCCCAGTTAAGATGTTTCTGGGGCTGATGCGAACGGAGAGTAATTTCACGGTTCGTGCCGTCTCCAACAACCGTGCAATGGGGATCATGCAAATCCACCCCATCACCTGGAGAAAATATGCAAAGAAGCTGAACCTGTTTTCTTCTCGGGAAGAAGCCTTCAGACCCTCGGTCAACATCATGGTATCGGCGTCAATCCTGAAAGATTTGTACGACAAATATCAGCGGATGGGATATCAGGAACCGCAGTTGTGGGATCATGCCCTTTCGGCCTATTATGCAGGTGAGGGATCTATGAGAAGTGGATTGAATCGCCATCATCGGCAGTATGTGCATAAAGTTCGGACCTACGTCAATGAGTATGGACAGAAGTTATCGATGACTCTATAAAAGTAGATATTGAATTTAATATGATGATTTCCAATAGAAATCATGCTGTTACATTTTGAAATAATATTCCTTGACTTCAGAAAGTATAGGCGTTTGCTTCAATTGTTGATGTAATTTATTTTATTTAAAAACTGAATATTTCTCACCTCCCAATATAGGAAGGTGGATCCTGAAGTACCCAGCCCTATCTTTTACATGAGACAGGGTTTTTAATTTTATGAAAATATCCATCAAGGGGAAACACCTGATTGCATCTCAACTCTTACGGCTGGTCTTTGTAATAAATACTGAGATGCTCTGCTTCACCCTTGCACTTTTACACTTCGGGCACGAAGCTTTAGTCTTGCCATGCTCGGAAATGCTCCGAATGATCGTAAATTTCTTTTTACAGCCCTGGCATTCATATTCGTATGTGGGCATACCCTTCTCCTTTCCTGGTAATTAGTTTTCAGACGCCAATACCGCAAAATCTCATGTATCATCTTAATGATTCAGAATATATTGTCAATAAAGATTCTATTTGACTATTTTTTTGACTGTAATAAATGGTAGTGGTAGCATAGAAAAAGAAATCCGAGACTCGATTTTAATTGTCATTACCGATTTGTGGAGGCATGGTATGAAGATCATCAGGGTCGAATCATGTAGCGGTTGTCCAGACTGTCTTTATGATGGTCATTCAAAATGGTATTGCGCTGTTCGTCCCGATAACACACTTGAGAAAAATAACATTATTCCCTCATGGTGTCCACTCGAAGATGCACCTAATCATCTTTCGCTTGGAACCGTATATGAGAAGGTAGGTGGGGAATGATCAAACGTGGATAGGAATTCATTTGGCTCTGCGTTGTTGGATTATTAAGGAGGTGGTATGAAAACTAAAAGTGAGATAGCGGTCTGCAAAGCTCGGTCAATGGCTGGATGAGCAGGCGAATATTATAGATGATTATAAAACAGCTTTTGGAAAAGTTCCACCTGACGAAGCTGCAATCGCCATTATGAATGATTCGGACGATACGGGTGAAGCAGCAGTGTCATATGTCGAATATATCCAGGTCTCAAAATGAGATCAGCAGGCTAATTCTTTCACGACTTAATACCATACATCCATCATTTAGAAAGTGATCTGCAAAGATTTTCAGTTCTGTTATGAATTGCAGTAAAGAATTCTGTTTCGCCATAAAATATGTGCGGGCAGAGCTTCTATCCTGATTGCTTTCAGTTCTGTGAAGCAAGGGAGGGGGGAGTTTTGTTCAGGGTTTAGTCTTGGTTATTTCTTGCTCCTACTACTAAAT
>JBEKJA010000429.1:0-3109 GCA_050011475.1 Syntrophales bacterium | reverse complement strand
AGTCCCCTTGCGGCAAATCGCATGAGATCCACGTCTGCATCCAGGGGAAATCCAACCCCCTCCGAGGTATGCGCCAGGGCTATTCCTCTTGAGGCCAGGGTATCCGTTCCTCCGATCAGGTTTTCCATTACCTTGAAAATGGAAACGGATTTTGAGATATGATTCACGCCGTCATAGAAAGCCTGTTGAAAGAGCCAGCCATTTTGCTCATCAAAACCGGGGCTCCTGCGAATGGTTTGCGGCAGCAACCGGAGCAGGGCCGTATTTCCCATGGCCGCGTGGCCATCATACTTCACTATCAGTAAGGGTTTGGAGGTGACTGTATCCAGAAATGAACGGTCGGGAAGGCGCTTTTCTTCCACCGTGTGAGCAGAAGACCCGAACCCCAGAAGGACTTTCTCCTTGGGATTGTTTTGCTGATAGCAGTGGATCATGTCAGCCAATTCCTTAAAATTTCCGGCTTTTCTGACATCAAGGGTAGCATTGAACAGGGCAAAGAATTCGAAATGGAGATGAGTATCTGCAAAAGCAGGAAGCACACAGCGGCCCTGCAAATCCATCCGGTCTGTAACAGCCTGGTAGGCAGCCGGCACTTCATTGCCTGTAAATTGGATCCGACCGCGATCTTCAATCATTGCAGAGAAAATTTCATTGGGATTACCACAGGATAAAAAAACACCGTTGTGAAATATCCTCATATAGATCCTTATCCCCCCGGTCATTGCGAGGAACGAAGCGACGAAGCAATCTTACCAACTGGGAATCATTATAAGATTGCCACGGCGATTGAGACACCGCCTCGCAATGACGGCGTTATTCACGCCAGGCCATCAGTTTGTTTTCATGATAGTTAATAACTTCTCCTCAATCTGTTCCTTGGCCATCGCCCCAACAAGCCGTTGAGCAAGCTTTCCATCTTTGAACAGAAGCATCGTAGGGATATTCTGGATTGCGTACTGAGAGGCTATTAGTGGATTTTCATCCACGTTTAGTTTGGTAATTTTCACCCCTCCGGCATACTTTGCAGCCAGTTCATCAAGTATGGGCGCTACCATTTTACATGGACCGCACCATGGTGCCCAGCAATCCACCAGTACCGCTCCCTGGGCGGAAATGACCTCCGTGGTAAAAGTGGCATCGGTCACATCAACCGTTTCACCAAGGCTTGTCTGCGTGACCAGTGGGGCACCGCACCGGCCGCACTTCGGCTGTGAATCCAGACGGTCTTCCGGCATACGGTTCTTTGTGCCACAACTCAGGCAGCGGATGATCATATCATCCAAAGGGGCATGACATTTTCCGCAAGTCGGCCGATCCTGTAAATGGGTTTTAGGGATGCGGTTTTTAATCCCGCAACTCAGACAGCGAATGATCAGGTTTTCTTTGTTTTTCATAGGGGCCATCACCCTGTCATGACCAAATGCTTCTTAGCAAGGCATGCAGTCCATGTGACCGGAACTTTAGCTTTATTTTTATAATAATCACGATGCTTCCATTGGTCAATCATGTCAAAAAGATAGAAGATATGTCCTCAGATTGGCTTTTTTATTCTTCAGTCCGAGTTTCAAGCGAATATTATTCCGGTGAAATTCAATACCCCTTTCGGATATATTAAGTAAGTTGCTTATATCTTTTGAAGATTTGCCTTCTTTCACTAGATTGGCCACCTGAATCTCCATAGGCGTCAAATTCAAGTATTGATTGGACAGCTTCCTGAGGAAGGGAGATACAATGGTATTCATGTTAGACTCGATCACATCCACGTACATCCGCTGCTTATCATTGAGCCTGCATGCCCTGAGCTTTTCGATTCCTGGTAAAATCAGCTCCTTGACATTGGCAAGAACTGTATCTTCCAATGCATCTTTGTCTTGTTCTCTCTGAGAAATCAGGACCTTTAATGCCGTATTCATCTCTTCGAGACTCTGGGACTTCATTTGAAGCTCTTTTTCCTTCAGGCGTATGGAGCGTTCGGCTTGTTTGCGCTCTTCAATTTCACGCCTCAATTTGGTATTGGCATCTGTCAGTTCTCTGGTCCGTTCGGCGATTCGGTCTTCAAGAGATTCATTGGCCCGTTGAAGAGCTTCCTCCATCCGCTTACGCTCCGATATATCAACGAAAGAGCACATCAGGCCAATAGGCTCTCCACGGTCGTTTTGAACCATGCTACCGGAAAGCTGGACTGTTACCGGAATGCCATCTTTGCGAATACCGGTGACTTCTCCTATCCAGTGACCTTTTTCGAGAACCGTTTTAAGTAGTTCCAAAGCCTGCTTCTCCGATTGGGCAAAGGCGATTGCCGGTTTTCCGATGATTTCCGAGGGTTCATCAGTCCCCCAGAGTTCGAGGAAGGCGTCGTTGACGTAATTGATATTGCCGTTTAGGTCACCGAAAGCAATACCGTTGATAGAAGATTGAATGGCATTGCTCTTAATCCGCAGTTCCTCTTCAGTCCGTTTACGTTCTGTAATATCCACATAGGAACTCATGAGACCGATGGGTTTCCCATGATCATCACGAATCATGCTGGCCGATAATTCCACCGTAATGGGCATGCCATCCTTGCGAATACCGGTGACCTCTCCGAACCAATAACCCTTTTCCAGCACCTCTTTTAGGATTTTCAGCCCTTCCTCTTCCGATTGTGCGAAGGTTACAGCCGGCTTTCCCAGAATTTCCAGGGGATCATCGGTACCCCAAAGGCGTAGACTGGCGTCATTGATGTAGGTGATGTTTCCATTAAGGTCACCTCTGCGCGTTTACGCTCTGTAATATCCACCAGGGAGCCCATCAAGCCGGTTGGCTCCCCTTGATTGTTTATAACAAGACTGGCTGAAAGCTCCACCGTGAATGGGCTGCCGTCCTTGCGGATGCCGGTGACCTCTCCGATCCAGCGGCCTTCCTTCACGATGGTTTTAATGATTTCAGTGGCTTCTTCCTCTGACTCTGCAAATGAAGTTATAGATTTGCCTAATACTTCAGCCGGATCGTCAGCTCCCCAGATGTGGAGGCCTGCGTCATTTATGGAAGTGATATTACCGGACAGGTCGGTAAAGCCGATGCCGTTGATAGCGGTCTGGATCGCATCGCTCTTGATCCTCAGTTCCTG
>JBEKJA010000428.1:0-2946 GCA_050011475.1 Syntrophales bacterium | reverse complement strand
TTCTTCAATCAGTACCTGGGCCTCCCTCAAGGTATAGAAGATCTCTCCCACTCATATCTATCCATCAGCATATACATCATCCATATCACAATAATGGATTTGTCCTGAACATAAATATTGACGCATTGCACAAAATATTTATCAATATGGATTCTATCAAGGGCTATGACGTATTAACATTCACGTAAATAATTGTAATTACTATTTATTATTGTTTATATTCTATATCAAGATAAGTTAAGGTGTTGTTGCAACGCAACATATTTCCTTGACAAGTCACATTCTAGTCACTATATTACTTTTAATAAAGTAAAGGAGATATTAAAAAATGGATTACACAACGATGGCACAGCAGATGACCAGTTTTTACAAAAGCGCAATTGACAACAGCGTCAATGCAATGACTATGATTCAGGAAAACACAGAGAAGATGGTAAATCTTTCTTTGGAGCAATCACCCTGGTTTCCCGAAGAGGGCAAGAAGATTGTCAACTCCTGGATGAAGGCTTACAAGAAGGGGTATGACGATCTTAAGGTAGCCGCAGATGAGCAGTACAAGAAATTAGAAGCATTCGTCAACCTGCAAAAAAAGAGCTGATTCGGAGAAATTCATCTTTCAAAACGAAAGTATCCAAAATTAATCAACACGAACAGTCATACTGAAGGGACTTTCCGCAGGGAAGTCCCTCTTTTATTTATCCCCTTTTTCTAATCCTTAAATTGCAAAGCATTAATAGAACGATAGGAGATGTAATATGCCACAGATAATGTTTCGTGGACTATACTTATCGCATAGAAAGCGGTGGGTGTGGCGGTGGGTGTGGACGATAATGTTGGTTGCCATGGTTTCCCTGATCTGTGTCGTTTTTATGTATCAACAGACCCAGGCTCAAATGAGGTACGGCATGGATACGCCGTTGCAGGATCGCTATTCCGAATACAAAACCAGGGAAGATATTTATAAGATTCTCCGGGATAATAAGATGAACCTTGCCCAAGGGATGGAGATTGCAGAGGCTATTATTGTGCAATCCAAGAGGACAGAAATCCCAGTTAAGATGTTTCTGGCGCTGATGCGAACGGAGAGTAATTTCACGGTTCGTGCCGTCTCCAACAACCGTGCAATGGGGATCATGCAAATCCACCCCATCACCTGGAGAAAATATACAAAGAAGCTGAACCTGTCCTCTTCCCGGGAAGAAGCCTTCAGACCCTCGGTCAACATCATGGTATCGGCGTCAATCCTGAAAGATTTGCACGACAAATATCAGCGGATGGGATATCAGGAACCGCAGTTGTGGGATCATGTTCTTTCGGCCTATTATGCGGGTGAGGGATCCGTGAGGAGCGGATTAAATCGCCATGATCTGCGGTATGTGCATAAAGTTCGGACCTACGTCAATGAGTACGGACAGAGACTGTCGATGGTATTATAAAAGTGTACCAGACATGCAACTAGCGAGAAAACCAGTTGACCGGCGGAAATAAACGCAGGAAGCTGCATTTTTTGACTCCAGAATAACCACAAAGCAGATGCTCCAAACGAATTCTTTCTTACTATTCATGGTAACAACTTGACAAGAGGAGTATAAAGATTAGATGCACATTTGCCGAAGCAAGCAAAGAGGTGAAATATGAAGAAGGTTGCCGATGCGGTTCTTATTCTTACACTGGCCATCTTTCTCATAAATTGTTCGCGTATTTTAAGGCGAAGTCAGTCAGGTAATCTTTATAAACCCCTTAATTGATCCTTCCTGATTTTATATAGATCAATAAAATATGGAGGTAAAGATCATGACACTTAAAGGCAAAACAGCCCTTATTACAGGTTCAACGAGCGGAATCGGACTAGGCATCGCACGCGCAATGGCTGCAGATGGTACCCATATCGTATTGAATGGTTTTGGGAAAGCAGATGAGATTGAAAAGATACGTTCCGAAATCGAAAACCTGTATGGCGTGGAATGCTTTTATAACAATGCTGACATGTCAAAGCCGGACGAGATTGTTGTGATGATCCAAGACACGCACAAAAGATTCGGTCGGCTGGATATTCTCGTTAATAACGCTGGTATTCAACATGTTGCACCAGTGGAAGTATTCCCTCCCGAGAAGTGGGATGCTATACTTGCCATCAACCTGACCTCTGCCTTCCATACAACACGGATTGCCATCCCCATTATGAAAAAGCAGGGCTGGGGTCGCATTATCAATATGGCCTCCGCCCATGGCCTGGTTGCTTCTCCTTATAAATCCGCCTATGTTTCTTCAAAGCACGCCCTGATCGGTTTCACGAAAACCATTGCTCTGGAGGTGGCGGAATTTGGAATTACATGCAATGCCATTTGTCCAGGATATGTTTTCACACCTCTGGTAGAGGGACAGATCGCCGATACGGCGAAGACCCGGGGGATTACAGAGGAACAAGTGGTTAAAGATGTCTTACTCGCGACGCAGGCAACTAAGAAATTTGTTTCTATAGGGCAGGTTGCAGCTCTTGCTTTGTTCTTATGTTCGGACGCTGCTGAAAACATTACCGGTAGTGCTCTATCCATAGATGGTGGATGGACGGCACATTAAATGTAAAAATAGATATGGGAACAGGAATGTATTTATGTCTTATTATACAACAAGTGACCACGTCAGGTTATATTATGAAGTCTTGGGGACGAGAAAAACGGTGATCCTGATCCATGGGCTGACAGCGAATCACAGGCATTTTAAAAAGCAGATTCCTGAATTCGCGAAGCATTTTAATGTCACGTCATGCGTCGCAGTGACGAAGGATGAAGCGCAACACCGCATATGGAGTTATTAACAAGTCATCAGAACCAGCAGCGGTAGCTCCACGCATCCTCTTTCATATCTTTCAAGTCTTTCTGGAGAGCAAGGTACATACTCGCGTTACGTATAGCCAAGCCTCCTTGGTAAGCAAGGGCCGTTACA
>JBEKJA010000427.1:0-2967 GCA_050011475.1 Syntrophales bacterium | reverse complement strand
TTACCGAATCACTACTTGAAACCCATTAGCTCATAAATACATTGTCCAGATATTCTATCGTCGATTCCACTCGCTGTGATGGTACCATTATACTCTGCAAGAACCCTGAAATAGGTCGGCCGTGCAAAGAATGTCCGTGCAATCCACTGCACAAAAGGATGATAATTGGAAACAGTCAGCAGATCCACCTCCTCTGCGAGGCCTTTATAGTGGATAGTGATATCGATTTTTACACCCTGATGATCATAACGAATGGACACAAGGCGCGGATAAAAACGCTTAAGAGTGGGGTGAACGGCAAAATCCTTCTGGCGGATCTCAGGACTGCCGGTCCCAACAAGAATTTTATCCCCCCTGGCAATATACAAAGGGGTTGATCGGCAAGAGGGATTTATATAATCAACATCGGCAAATATAACGGTGTAGCGTTCATCAACAATACGTCCCCATATCCATTTCTCTGCAATCTCATTAAGTGGCCGAATGCCCCAATTATGATCGGCATAACCGATACCTGACACTTTTGTTGATATGCCGCCCCTGGTAATGGTACCTTCAATGCGGTTACGAGCCTGGTGTACCGTCCAGAAAAAATCACATCCCTCTGAAACCAGACTGCCATCAGGATTCTTCGGGATCCAACCGGGAACAAGCGTTGTCATTGTGAAATAGGCCTGGATACCGCCGATGTCCCACTGCACCTGATATGCATCATTACCACTTCGATGGATAAAGCCCACCGGGGTCTCCAAATAAATATCACTTGTGGAACTATTCATATCTTTTCTCTCAAGATCTACAAGATGCGTTTCCTTTTTCCAGTCTGGGTCGTATAAAGAAAAAACAGCCTGCGGTTTTTCGGTAACAAAGCTTGGATCAAGAAAAGCGCCAACAAAAAACTGCCCATTGTCGAGTTGGCCATCGAAATACCACCACTCGAAAGGGTGCTTGACATTCATAACGTGCCGGGCGCGGTCGGGAGCCTGTGGCTGATTTCTTCCCCAATCCAAAGATTGATCCGATTTGCGGATCTTTTCAATAGGAGGGGTCATATGGGTACAGGCGAGAAGAAAAAGAATAGCCAATAGTACCGGAAAGAAGCCTAATAACCGGACTGTGTTCCTGACAATGGATGGCATGATTATCCCTCCCTGCCAATGTTAACCGTTTGTAATTTTATATAGGATCGTAGGGTTTCTGTTCCCTTAATCAAATATCAAAAATATAGATTGATTTCTACCACAGGATCTCTTATTTTTTATACATACACGAATTGGGAATGGCGAATTCTGAAACATGAAAGTTTTTAACGGGAGGTTCTTATGAGAAGGTGGCATTGTGCGACAGTTTTTGTGGTGTTGATGATCGCAGTTGCGGTGACGGCCACTGCGAAAATCCGTCTCGGTGAATGGAAAGAAGTAAATAGCAGGGATGGCATTGTGGGCTATACTCGCATGACCTCACTCACCAAGGTAGAGGAAGTGAAAGCCGTGGGAGTGGTAGAGGCGCCAGTTGCTGTAATTGAGGCGGTGCTCCTCGACGTGGAAGCTGAGCCCCAGTATATGTACAAGTGTGCCGAAGCAAGAAAGGTAACCCTTCCGGGACTGACGGCGACGAACGATATCACGTACGTATACAACAGAACCGGTATGCCCTGGCCCGTTAGTGACCGTTACGTGGTGGTGAAGTCGGGACTCATGGTCGATGCAAAGACGGGAACACTCTATGTACGGGCACGTGAGGTAACGGCAGACTATCCCAAGGCACCGTCCGGGGCGGTGAGGGTGCCGCTTGTGCGTTACATTATGATCGTGACCCCCCTCGGGGAATCTAAATCCCAGGTACACTATCAGGTGCTGTCAGATCCGGGAGGAAGTCTCCCGACGTCTGTGGTGAATCTCTTTTCCAAAAGTATGGGTGTAGATACAATTGCAGGATTACGGAAGATGGTGAAGAAGGAGAAATATAGGAACGCGAAATTTCTTGTCACTAAAACGCCGTGGACGGGTATCGATTACACGAGTCAACTGGATCAATAGCTTACCGGCTATGGGGTATGTATATTACGAGATGATGAACTCTTTAGTTACTAGAGGGGATATTGTTGTTAATTAAGTAAGCATCGAATATTTTAGATTTTCATCTTAGGAAAAAGAGAGAGTCAAGAAGTCCCGCGCATTGTTTTATCGACATCATACTTTTCTTATGATCAAAATAACATGTTGATTTCCTGCCCGTAGTACCTTACCAGCATCCGCATGATCCATACTGAAGCGATCCATCGAATGATTCAATATAGAATGACCTTCTCAATAGGAAACTATTCTTTTCTATTGACTACAAGCACGAGAAAAGCCGGAAAGCCTTGAAACACGGCCCCAAATGAGGGGGAAAACTCAATATAAAATCATTCTGAAGAAAGGAGGAACCATGGAAACGGCAAAATCAAGCATCATTAAATTTCCTTCGCCAAGGGCAAAGACACCCCAAAGACTTCGGCAAGCAGATTCCCTGAAATATTTCAACCATACCCAAATCAGGATGCTTCGAAGGGCAGCAAGGGATCGGGCAGAGCTTGATTTCAAGAAAGGAAAGGTAACGGGTATCAGGGAATGGATGGCCATTGATCTTCTAATATCAACAGGCCTTCGGGTATCAGAAGCCGCTGATTTAAAATGCAGTGATTTAAAGCTTGGTTATGGGGAAAGCAAGATTATCGTTAATGAAGGTAAGGGTAATATAACGGGCCATGTTGTCATCAATGATTCCCTGAAGAAGCATTTGAAGCATTTCCTTGCATGGAAGGAAGAAATGGGTGAGCCAATCGGGGAGGGTGACCCCCTGTTCCTTGGGCATAGGGGACAATGGACAGCCCAGTCGATTCATCAGATCGTTAAGAAATATTTGAAAGCCTTGAAGCTATATGAGCCGGGCAAATCCGTCCATGCACTGCGGCACTCGTATGTA
>JBEKJA010000426.1:0-2972 GCA_050011475.1 Syntrophales bacterium | reverse complement strand
CAACTCCCGCTACAGATGACTGGCATTGTTGTACTCCTCTATGGCACGATCATTATGGCCACCTCTCCTGTAAGCAAGCCCCCGGGTACTAGAGGCCTCGGCCAAATCTGGCTTCAGTCGGATGGCCTTGTTGTAGTCCTCTATGGCACGATCATTTTGGCCAAGTTTACTGTAAGCAAGCCCCCGGTTACTATAGGCCTCGGCCAAATCCGGCTTCAGTTGAATGGCCTTGTTGTAGTCCTCTATGGCACGATCATTTTGGCCAAGTTTACTGTAAGCAAGCCCCCGGTTACTATAGGCCTCGGCCAAATCCGGCTTCAGTTGAATGGCTTTGTTGTAGTCCTCTACGGCACGATCATATTGGCCAAGATTAGCATAAGCCCACCCCCGGTTACTATAGGCCTCGGCATAATCTGGTTTCAGACGAATGGCATGATTCAGGTATTCAATCGCCTTTAGTGGATTCGTATATTCGTTACTTTTATGACTCCACAGGGCGAACGCCTGATAAACCCAATTCACAGCGGTGAGGTCTTGCGAAACCTCCTGGAATTGCTCTTTGAGTTTTTCACTTCTCTGGCCTTTTTGGGACAACTCTTCGTTTTCCTTCTCCAGGCCAGCCACCCTGGTGAGCAGTTCCTTTTCCCGCTCCTGATCTTTCTTCAGTTGATCAATGTATGTTTTATCCTGGAGCATCTTCTTGACCCACTCCTCCAGGATGGTGGTATCAACCTTAACTTTCACTATGATCTCAATGCCGAAGGCGTTACCGGTAACATAATTTTTTTGAGAAACAACCTCTGCCTGCAGAACGCCAGCCGTTAGGGCGAGAATTTCATCCTTTTCAATTTTTGCATCCTTCACAACCGTCAGGGCTTCCACATAAACCCCCGCCATCTCCAGGGCTTCACGTTTCGCCTTGGCTGTACCTGCTACGAGGGCGTCATCAGGGGATTGATTACCGCCAAAGGGTTGTTTAACAGTATGGATTATAGTTTGGATTTCTCCAAAGGATGATAAGGGAAACGATAACAAAACAATCAAAAAAAAGGTGGCTATAATCGCTTTCACGAAATCTCCTGCTATTTGTCTGCTTCATCAATAAAATTCATCACATCCTATGTCAACAAGATTCTGAACACATAATAAGAATTACTGACTGTAACCATCTTTCTTTTAGAGATGTGCTTCTGTGAATTTCCCCCGAAAATAGATTTACAAGGAAGGTCGTGACAACGGTCTATTTTCATTCTTATTTGTGCTGACGTTAACGAAATGACATCCCCAGAAATCAATTTTTTAAAAATTTACTAATCGTTAAAGCGTTGACTGCTCCTACAACTCCTTTTTGCTTTTAGGTCTTGGTTTATTGGCATTGCAGGAATCGGGAGAAAGTCCAAAACTAAAGCTGTCAAAAAACATATGTAATCCTGTCATTTGAATTAATAATTTTAGAAAAGGATGCGGCTTACTTCCCTAAATGCTGTTTTTCGCATCTTAAATGTCTGTGCTGAATTTTGATCTGTAATAAATAAAAATAGGCAGAATTGTAACTTAGTATGTGGTATATTTTCCTACGCAGGTCGCTGACATTATGAGAATAAAATATATAGACGGTATGCGCGGATTGGCGGCACTAATTGTATTATTTTCACATATCATAGACGCATTCTATCCTGTATTGAATCCATCACTTACAGTTTCACCAATATCTTTAGATGTTTTGGCTAAACAATCCCTTCTCATAAAGGCATTTGTTTTCACACCTTTAAGTATTCTTTATAATGGTCTTTTTGCTGTAATGTTTTTTCTGCTCATAAGTGGTTATGTGGTCAGTTATAATTGTTTTCACAATAAAGATGAGAACTATATTTCAGCAAGTTTCTTCAGAAGATATTTCAGATTGACAATCCCCATCCTATTTTCATGTTTTATTTCGTATCTCTTATTAAAAGTTGGTGTATTTCCCAAGGTGAGTCAATTTTTCGCTTGCGATGCAAATTTTTTCAATATGATTAAATTAGTTTTATATGATGAATATTTCGGTTCTCCAAATGAAAATCTGCAATGCTATAATTTTGTATTATGGATGATGCATGCGTTACTGTTAGGGTCATTTCTGGTTTACGCATTTTGGGCGTTATTTGGTCGAGTCAGCATCAAATTAAGAATATTTTTTTACATAGCCTTAATAATAATTTTCAGTAAGTCATTATTGTTAGCTGTAATTTTTGGGATGATACTATGTGATATGGATGCAAACAATATTTTCAAAAATGTTAACAAAATTAGTCTGTTAATTATGCTTTTATTAGGAATATATCTTTCCTCATTTATGAGGTATGATTTTCCTTTTTATACTATCCTCGATATAGATTTTATGAAAAATTATTTTGGTGATTTGGGTGCTTTGTTATTTTTTTATAATATCATTGGAGCATTTCTATTGTTTTTCGTACTATCGAGATTATCATTCTCGATAAAGGTTTTTTCAAACAAATTGGCTCTTTACTTAGGTAAGATTTCCTTTTCAATATATCTACTGCATTTTATAGTAATATTTTCCTTATCAACTTATATCTTTATATGGCTTAGGAATTCTATTAATGCTTCCCATGAATTATCATTTATTGTTGCTTCTGTAATTACTATATTAGTGACGATATCATTGTCTCACATATTTCATCTCTATGTAGAATCGAAAAGCATAAATTGGTCAAAATCATTGTATAATCTTGTAAGTAGATAGAAGAAGATAGTGAATTGCCCCCGAATATCGTTTCCAGGGTCCCCCCCCCCCTTTTTTTTTGTTTTTTCATATTACTTATTGTAGGAACATATGTAGTAGTAATAGAGGTGGTCTAGGTTCTTTAGACAACCTGCAGTAGGTTATAAGTGGATAGCTGCCCTGGTTCATACCGCTTCCTTAAACTTCGGTATGGTGTTCCAGTAAACCTCATTGGGAGTCATGT
>JBEKJA010000425.1:0-2988 GCA_050011475.1 Syntrophales bacterium | reverse complement strand
GTTAGCCACAGCCGTAACTACCTGAGGGTTATCGCCTATGAAACTAATGGTAAAATATCCTTTATCCTCCCTCTTGCTTGGAAGCTCAAGTTTGATATGTTTCTGCATCAGCTCTATTACTTCTTCAGGCGCCAGTGCCTTACGTTCTTTTTCATAGAGTCTCATTTCCTTGATGATTAATTCCAACCTGGTTCTGCTCATCACTTCCTGTGCAATGGATTGTAAGCGCTCTTCGATGGTTGATGTAACGGTGGCCTGGACATATGACTCGGGGACACGTTGAGGAGAGACCAGTACGAGCGTGGATGCCTTGTATTCCCTGGGTGCAAAAATGGCATACACGGAAATGCCAAGCATGACCAATAAAAAAGGTACGACGATATACCAAATCCGTCGTCTCGCGATTTCCATATAGTCTTTTAAAGTGTATATTTTTTCAGGATTGATCATAAGGAAAGCTCCTTCAGTAAGTGGCTTTTATAACAAGTGTTAATTTATTGTCTACATATTCATATGTATCAATAGTGGAATCGAGCTCCTGATGCGTATATTCTACTGATAGACTGAGCCACTTCAGTATATTGTATCCTGCCGAGCCGGTGATGCCGAAAATGACATCATTACGTTCTGATTCATAATCGGCCAATTCGAGATTGCTTGACAGACCGACATAAATGTTTCGTTCTAGGTTATGCTTTATGGACACCAATATTCTATGATATCGGGCGAACCCGAGGTTCTGGGATGTAAAGTAATCCTCGTAATAACCGCCCTGCAGAACAATATAGTATATGGTCTGTTTACCAAGGTTTGTCAGACTGGCCTCGTAAGTAGGTCCCTGTCTTCCTGGCCCACCTTGCTGTTTCTGCCAGTAATAGCCGACTTGAAGCAGGGCAGTCATGGTGGGTGAAAAATTGTACGTCATACCGAGACGCGGTTCATTGATATCGTAAGTAATATATGGAGAGTCAAAGTTGCGGTACTTATAGACATACTCCGTGTATACCGTTGCCTTCTGATCAGGACGGTTCGTGTATCGCAAACGTGCCATATGTTCTTCAAGATTCGGAGTATTTTGAAAATCACCGCGTGTAAATCCATATTCACCGGAGATGCCGTTTTGTGGGTCAAGCCAGTAAGAGAAATAAGGATTGACATAGTTTTCCTGGCTTTTTCCTGCCATAGGGTCTTGATTGTCATAGGTGTTATTGCGATAATTCAAACCGATACGATCGTCTTTTCCAAACTGGTATTCCACCGTTGGCATTACTATATTTCGCGTATAGATGTATCTCCCCTTCTGCGTTGATAGTAGATAACCGTTTGTGATGTATGATGGGACGAGGTATTCCTTTTCTTTTGGTTCATCCGATTTGATGAAGATATCCTTTAAATAAAAGTTGACGTGATCATGAGTCATATATTTGGCATCGAGATTACCGTTTTGGCTTATGTAATTGTTCTGGCTCTCACTCCAAAACCAATTCGATCCGATGTTATAGTCAAGGTTCAATCCTCCGGTTTCATTCATATTTTGAAAGCTTATCCCGGGCTGAATGTTTGTAATGAAATCTCCTTTCTTATCGTTTGAAGCCAGGTTGATGTTGTCATCATACGTTTGCACAAGTGATATATAGGGGTGTATCTTTGAAAGATAATCTTCCGAATAAGCAGATGGAGGAAGACAAAAGATACAGATGAATAATGCAACAAATATCCATTTCCACATATTCATCATTCCACCACCACAGTGTCTCCACGCTGCATGTCCAAATTAGGCTCTTCGCCTGCAGCAATTTTTTTATAGTTGACGGTTAAACGCTTATTGGCGCTTTTTTCTTTCCTGATGATAAGTATTTTCTTTTGATTAGCCCACTCGTTGAATCCGCCGACCATGGAAATCAGCTCAAGAAAAGATGTTCTGCTTTTTATCCGCAGAACACCCGGTAATTTCACCTCACCTAATACATAAACCTTGAAGCTATTCGGCTCCATAACTGTAACAGACACAGTCGGGTTCTCTATCAAAGTCGTTAGCCGATCGGTTAATAATATTTTCAACTGTAAGGGTGTGAGTCCATCGGCTTGAACATCATCAATGAGCGGCAGAGAAATTTTTCCATCTATTCTAACTGGAACGGTTTTCGATAAAGCTTCCTCTTTCCAAACATAAATGTAAAGGATATCCTCAGGTCCGATGATGTACTGATCCGAGTCAGTCGCGATAGTGCTTTTTTTCCAGGCAGCCTCTTTTGTCTGACCTTCATCCTTCTTATCCGCTTGTCCTTCCATAGGTAAGGATAGGGCAAGTACCAAAAGTATGATAAAAGTAAGGTATTGATAGAATTTCCGCATTTTAATTTTCCCTCATCTCAACTATATGTTGGTTAGATCATTTTATTGATTTAAGGATAGTGTTTGCTTCACCTGCATTGGCAAAATTTTGATCCAATTGCAATGCAGCCGACAACTCTCTTTTTGCCAGATCCAGCTTGCCGGTTTTGTAGTACACCATGCCAAGGTGATACTTTATCAATGGCTGATTGGGAGCCTTTTCGTTTGCGTCTTTGAGATAGCTTATTGCAGTGTAGGGAACATTCTTCTTGTAATAGATCCAACCAAGAGTATCCGTAATAAACGGATCACTTGTAGCGCGCCTTTTCGCTTTCTGTGCCAGATCCAAGGCAACGTCTATATTACCCCCGTGTTCAGCATACAGATAGGCCAGATTGTTGGCCGCCGGTAGAACATCGGCGTTTATTTTCAGCACGTTTTCATAACATTTTATTGCCTTTTCATAATTCTTTTCATATTGATAAATCGTACCGAGTGCCATTAAGGCTTCAATATCTGTAGGGTTTTTTTGCAGGGTGAAAGAGTACTCGATTTTTGCTTTTTCCGTGAGCTTTCTTCTCATGTAAAAATTGGCGAGCGTAAGATGGAACAACGACAAATCTGGACTAATTTCAGAGGCTTTCTTTAAACAGC
>JBEKJA010000424.1:0-2999 GCA_050011475.1 Syntrophales bacterium | reverse complement strand
AACATAAAAGTAACCGTCCTCGTCCATCATTTCGATATCGCCGGTGTAAATCCAGCCATCCCGCAACGTGTGCTTCGTTTCTTCCGGCTTGTTGTGGTATCCCTTTGTGAAGACCTGAGGCCCCCGGGCCACCATCTCGCCCGGCTCACCTACGCCAACGATTTTCCCGGTCTCAGGATCTACAAGCTTGACCTCCGTATCGCTGATCGGCAAACCCACCGATCCCACCTTCTTCATGCCTTTCAATGGAAGCGCCGTGAGGATAGGGCTTGTCTCGGTCATGCCACAGACCTCAAGCAAGTCGTTCTTCACGATTTCCTTGAATTCATTAATATTTTCTGCGGGAAAGGCGGATGCCCCACTCATGAATTGCTTTACGCCAGAAAAATCTAGGGCCCGGAATTCAGGAAGTTTCATCATCTCTATAAATAGTGTCGGTACATTACCGATCAATGTCGGCTTGTACTTCTTAATGGCTGTAATGACATACTGCAAATCCCTCGGATTGGGGATCACCACCAGGGAGGTGCCGTCAGCCATGGAGGCCATCGCTACAAGATTCCCAGCTTGATGAAACATGGGAAATGCCGTGAGTGTGATTTCTTCTCCTGTCTTCTGATGCAGCCAGACGATCAATTGGACGATATGATGGACAATGTTATTATGGGTCAGAATGGCACCCTTGGGAGGACCGGTTGTTCCCCCCGTGTACATCATGAGACAAGCTTCACCAGGATCGACTTTGACGCGGACCAAATCGTTCCGCATATCCTTGATGGCATCCGGAAAATGCAAAACTTCGATTCCGGGAAAAGATTCCAGGTTAGCCGGAGTCGTCTGGGATGGAAGGAAGTCTGTGAATGATGTCACAAGAACAGACATAACCCCTGTATTGGAGACAACCTTGGCTGCTACCCCGAACAAAAAATCGAGGGTTACCAGCACCTTACTTTCGGAATCATTTAACTGATATTGGAGTTCATCAGCCGTGAGCAGTGCGCTGATGCCTGTATAGACACACCCCGCTTTCTGAATGCCTATAGATGCAATATAAGTGGCATACACATTAAGCAGATGGACACCCACTGTATCTCCGGGTCTGCAGCCCCGGCTGATGAGAAAGTTGGCAAACTGATTGGATAACTGATCAAGTTGGCGATAGGTCATGCTGTTGTCCATGTAATACAGTGCCACCCGGTCCGGGACATAGTCAAAGGACCGCCGGATGAAAGCCGCATAGGTCATGCTCGGATACGTCAATGTGGGCGGGACTTCCTTATCGTAGAACTTCAGCCAGGGTTTGGTCGCATAAACATTCTCCATGTCTTCCCCTCCTTTAAATTATAACTACATGCTTACTTGATTTATTTACTATTCCAATTAAAAATTTATTGAACTTACAACGTTCCGTATTCCCATGAGGAATGGTTCCCAAGACTACTTGAATACGGGGTACCTCTTGGCTACCACAAAGACTGCCTGGGCCTTATTTTTCGTCAGTGTAGGGTTTAGGCCAACCAGCATAATGCAAGGGTTCTTGCAGCCATAATATGGCTTTACGGACAGTTCAAGGTCCTCGATGTCTTGTCCTACTTTTTCATCGATACAGACTATGCAGCTTGCGGGGTAAGCCATAGACTCACCGATTCTTGGACCATTAAAAATGAGAAAATTGGACTATTTGAGGGTTATCGATTGATTATTAGTATAAAAGGGATCACTGAAGAAATCAAGACTTCTGTGTTGCCATAAAATGCGTAGGGCAAGAGCTTCTTCCTTGGCTCACTTCAGTTCTGAGAAGCAGGGGGATGGCCAAGATAATCCCAGAAGCTTTCTTGATAATCATTTTTTCTTCCAATACGGGGGGAGTTTTCTATTAACTGCATTCCCCCTATGTGTTCCTCCATCGGAGGGAGACATGTTCTGTACGATGATAATTTAACAATTCTATATTCGTCATCTCATATTTCAGAGTGGGACTATATCATTCCAGATTCAAATACTGATAAACTAAAGACTGAAGTGTGTCAGTGATCTACCACTAAACCTCTTTCCCAAAGGAAAGGACTGACTGACATGTTATCAAAAAATCGTTTCTGTTCCATCAAGCACCTTTCATGTTAAGTAAAATTTAGCCAACCTATATGAGTCATTTTGAGCCAAGGGTTTGTTAATGTTTGCTGGCCTATATATTTCATTTTGGTTCAATGCCGATCTATATGGGTCAATTTGGGACAAATCGGTTATATGGTGCATTTTGGTGCAATCTGATCCTGGTAAACTATAACCATTTATAAGCGTCCCGTGTATACGGCAATCAAGTGCAAGGATACAACCGACCACAACTATATGTTGCGTTTTGTTGCACTTCCATGTGATTCATTTTTATTCACGCCATCGGTGTTTTTATAGGTTCGCTAATATTCGCTCCTTATAGATCGTGAAAGGTCGCTGATCCTGTATAGAGTTATGCGGTTTTATGCACGACTCCTTTTTATGTTAACCTTCATCAACCTTTGAAGATGAAATCTACTAATTTATAAGCTCTTTTCCTTAGTCAACGTGTTTACCTTTGGTAAGTCTGGTAGCTATTACCCTCTTTCTCTTTTTTGCTCCCAGGGTGTCAACAACTCTTCTATCTATTTTAAAGGGTTTATTAAGGTTTTTTAAGATTGATGCGTCAATATGTCAACCCGGCTTTTGTCTCAATGGGGATATGGGGTCAAATCTTTACGGGCCATAAATGATTAACCATGTCAGCTATCGCACGTTAGATTCCGCAAAATAGAGACAGGGGGGGGGCAAGGAAACGTTCACTTTCGCCAACAATAAAAGTGAGAAATCCGGGCTTGCTTTAGATGTCCTGAATGGAACGTGACATGACAGTACGTGTCAACTCGTGTATTAACTTCTTCCTGAAATGTTGTTTCTCTTATTTTCTCAAAGCATACAACATTTCAATCAGAAATAATCAAAATACTGCAGACCTCTAACTTAAC
>JBEKJA010000423.1:0-3003 GCA_050011475.1 Syntrophales bacterium | reverse complement strand
CAAAATTCATTATCTCTATCCTCCCTTCGTTACATCATCAAAAAACGGGCTACGATCATCCGCATGATGTCAGACGTGCCGCCGCCGAGCTGGCCCAGCTTTGCGTCACGCAATCCTCTTTCCACCGGATATTCATGGATGTACCCATATCCGCCATAGAGATCAACACCAGCGGAGCACATTTCGAAACCCTTATCCCCAACGTACATCTTGTTGACCGATGCGAGCAGGGGGTTGAGATCCACACCGTTGTCCTTTGATGCCGCTACACGGTAAATACAGAGCTTGGCTGCCTCCTGCAATACCCTCATGTCGGCTAGCCGGTTCTGGATGGACTGAAATTGACCGATCGGCCTGCCAAAGGCATAGCGCTGATTGGCATAGCGGGCGCAGTTTTCCAGCATGAACATGATTCCACCGAGAAAGGGTGAAAGAAGGGTACTGCGATCCCATTCCACACCGCCCAATGCGATCAGCCAGCCGGCGCCTTCGCCGCCGAGGCAATTTTCCACCGGAACTTCACAGTCCTCCATGAAGACCTCTGAAGTCGTCGAACACTTGCATCCCATCTTATGCATGGGGTTTCCCGTGGAGATGCCCGGGTAGTCCTTTTCTACGATGAAAGCCGTGATGCCCTTGTGCTTCTTGGTTTTATCGAGTGTGGCAAAGATGACAAACACTTCGGAAAGCGGGGCATTGGTAATGAAGGTCTTGGAGCCGTTGAGAATATATTTGTCGCCCTTTTTTACGGCCGTTGTGGCCAGCGCTGCAGCATCGGAGCCGCTTCCGGGTTCGGTCAGGCCCATGCAGCCGATCCATTCCCCGGTGGCAAGTTTCGGCAGATATTTCTGCTTCTGCTCCTCTGTGCCGTGCTGCATGATATTGGCAGCGCACAGATAGGTATGAGCCCCCCATGCCAGAGTGTGCCCTCCATCCACGCCGGCATGCCCTACCGCTTCTCCGGCAAGGCAGCATGTGAGAAAATCCGCCCCCTGGCCGCCGTATTTCTCCGGGATGGGAAGGCCGAGCAGGCCCATTTCCCCCATTTTCCTCCAGAGTTCGAAATTGAACTCTCCTTTCAGGTCGGATTCCTCACTGAGTGGTGCAAGCTCCTCCCTGGCGAACCGGTAAACCGTGTCCCTGAACATCTTTTGTTCATTCGATAATGTGTATTCCATCTCGTTCTCCTTTTTTTAATATCCTGTTCCTGGTGAGAGTCATTGCAAATATCAGGCGGCTGATGCTTTTTCGGATTGGGGGAAGGCGGGGAGGCGCTATTCCCTGGCTTTCTCCCCGCCTGAAGAATGAATGTTATACCACCTGCCGGTCTGTTACGCTTTCCTGGTTCCCATGATTTCCCTGGCCTGGGCCGGAGTTGCCACAGGTCGATTCAGAAGCTCGCATACCTTGACGCACCATTCGACCTGCTCGTAGCTCCCTTTTGCTAATTCGCTGTCGGGCATCCTGGTATTATCTTCCATGCCTACGCGCATATTGCCGCCGCAGATGCAGGACATCATATTGGCAGGAAACTGGGTGGTCCCTACTGCGCATGTGGTGAAGTTCGCTCCTGCCGGGATTGCGTTCTTCATGGCGATAAATGTGTCCGGACGGAACTGCTGGCCGCCGACAACATCCCAGACGAAGTTGAAATTCATCGGCTGGCTGAAGAAGCCCTGCTTTGCGATGAGTAGCGTATTGTCCACACCGCTGAAGTCGTAGCACTCGATCTCGGGCTTGACGCCGTTCGCTTCGAATGCCTTGCCGAAATCCTGGAGCATTGTGAATGTATTCTCGAAGATATAATCAAAGAAAACAACACCGGTCTTCCGGTCAACGATACTGAAGTTCATGCTGTTTGTATTGAAAGATCCCATATCGGGCTTGACAGCCACGATCTGGGCAAGGCGCTGCTCAGCCGTCTTGAATATTCCCACTGCAGAGGACAGGCAGACAAGCAGGTCCGGGCTCTTCTGTTTGATGGCATCATAAACCGCCTGGATCCGGTCGATTTCGTGGGTGGGCTGTCCATCATCCATGCGGGCATGGACGTGCACCATTGCGGCTCCAGCCTTGAAGCATTTATTCGCTTCTTCGGCAAATTCCTGAATGGTGTATGGTACACTCGGGTTGTTGTTTTTCATCGTGGCGGCCCCGGTCAGGGCTGCGCAAATGATGACGGGTTTGGCGTCAGACATGATGTCAACCTCCTTCTTTTATTGCATGTCATTGATCGTTTACCCCCCCAATCCCCCTTTGAAAGGGGGGGGATTTTTATAGCCTATGCTGGTTCGAAATGGTCGAGATCCATTAAAGTGCTGGTGGTCTTCTCTGCGAAGACAGCCTTTACCTTCATACCCACTTTAACTTCGGATGGATCTATCCCGGTGACGATGTGGGTTAGGGGAGTGTCCGCCCCCTGGAGCTTTATCTGACCGAGAATGTAAGGGGCTTTCTTCGGGAGGTGTTTATCCTGGTAACGGACAATCGTATAGTTCACCAGCTCACCTTCGTTTCCCAGATCCACCCAGTTCTCGTCGATCTTCGATAAACAGTGAATGCAATATTCTCTCGGGGGAATAAAAACCATATTGCACTTCTTGCACTTGAGCCCCATGATCTTCTTCTTGTCTCGCATCGCGATTATAAATTTCGAGCCGGTCCTGCCGACAAAAAATTGGTTTGGAAGGGCCATCTTTCCTTCCAGGACAAAACAGTTCTTCGTATCTTCTTTATGGCACGTCATGATGTATTCCTCCTATGCTGTTGCACCTTTCTAATTGATGATCTCAAAATAGAGGATGTCCGAGAAGTGTCCCTTGGGCTTGTCGGACCATACCGGACGGACGCGGGCGCCTTTCTTAAGCTTGGGGATGTCTTCCGTCTTAAGCTCGAACGACAACGCCTCTTGCTCTGTTGCCCCGTCGAGCATGACGAATACGCCGGCATAGGGTGTATTCCGCACAACACCCGTCAGGGGATCAGGACTGGCGTAGTAGACGA
>JBEKJA010000422.1:0-3004 GCA_050011475.1 Syntrophales bacterium | reverse complement strand
CCACAGAATCGGCTGTACAAGCAGCGCCTGAGGAAACAGAGATTCCCTTCATGTCCAACTCACGGACCAGCTTCTCTCCAGCGATGCCTGTGAATGACACATTAAGAACATGCGGAAGATGCTCCTCCGGATGTGTGTTGATCCTGATATCGTCCATATTGATGGTAATACCATTCTCGAGGCGATCCCTGAGATATCGAATATAAGCAATCCGATCCATGAGATCACGTCCCGCTATCTCGCAGGCCTTCCCCAGACCTGCAATCCCTGGAACATTCTCCGTTCCGGTCCGGCGTCCTGATTCCTGCTGTCCACCATACATTAAGGGACGCAATGTGATGCCTTTTCTTACATAAAGGGCACCTGCCCCCTTTGGCCCGTAAATCTTATGGCTGGAAAGACTAAGGAGATCGACCCGCAACTCATCAACATTCACCGGGATCCTACCAACGGTCTGGACAGCATCGGTATGGAATGCCACATTGCATTTACGGGCCATCATGCCGATCTCGGCCAGAGGCTCAAGTGTCCCAAGTTCATTGTTGGCATGCATGATGCTGATGAGGCAAGTCTGCTTTGTCAGGGATTGTTTTACATCCTTTATGTTAACCCGGCCCCAAACGTCGACCGGAAGGTATGTTACCTGGAACCCGATCGATTCAAGATGCCGGCATGGATTAAGGACAGCATGATGTTCAATAGCTGATGTGATGACATGGCGTTTAGGAGCGGGAAATGCCAGGGCCGCTCCCAGCACAGCAAGATTATCCGCCTCTGTTCCCCCTGCTGTGAATACAATCTCCGATGAGTCGGCGCCGATCAGACCGGCAACCTGCTGCCTGGCATGATCCACCGCCTCCCGGGCCTCGCGGCCCAGGGTATGAATACTCGACGGATTGCCGTAATGATTGCCGTAATACGGCATCATCACCCCGAGGACTTCCGGATCTGTCGGAGTAGTTGCACTATGATCCAAGTAGACTCTATCCTGTTCTATCATGACCTTTTAAGAAAACAGGGGTGCATTCATATTACACGGCCCCCTGTGGCTTAACTTTCCATTCGTCCGGTGCATATCAAGCCGATGATGCAGATACTTTCTTAACTTGCCGATTTTATCAACTGTGGATACTGCCTGATCTGTGTTCAGTGTCGCCTGAAGGTCTCCGGATTTCCGAACGTCCAGAAAAAATAAACACATTCCGTGATTATTTATTTTACACAAGGTTTCACCTATGTTATAAGGGGAACCATGAACTACTTATTATCGTTTTTATTAACTTTTTCTTTCTCTTTGGTCGGCCCTTGATTTCGTTTCCATTATTTTCATCATATTTTCACAATTATTTGCAAGATATTCACATAATTCAAATAAACGCTGAGAAGCAGGAATGTAAAATCCTATAAATTTTGATTTTGTTTTAAAATCTAGGAATATTCGTACTAAAATATTCGGATTAGCGACCTCATCGCTTGTTGGAATATTGTAATAATTGTCCATATGGCCACAATCTGAAAAATCTTCTTCAAAAAGTTTAATAAGGGTCAGTGTCTTAAATGGATCATCTTCCTTCCTGACCTCTTCTGATTGTGGTTTGGACTCTTTTTTTGATTCAAATTTTTTCTTCGCTGCCTGTGATATGGATTGTGTATTAGTGGTTACCGTCCCATGAGGAGAAGATGTTGTTATTGTTTCTTTTTGCTTCTTTTCCATCTGAGAGACTTGATTAAATTTGGATTCCCTGTCATTCACCCATTTCATCAAATATACCCAATTTTTATCTATTACTCCAAAAATTATGATTGCACCAATAATTAATTGTAACCTAGTTCCTTCTAATTCATAAACCAATCCCCAACCGCTTCGCACCAATAAGATAAGCGCACATATTGAAAAGACTATTTGAGCGGCAGTAAATTTGGGATTATTCATGGTTGTCACTACCCATCCAAAACTGACAAGCAATGGCACCGCTACCGCAATGAACCATAAACTTAGGAATATTTTCCAAATGATAAGCATATTTCACCCTCTCTTTTTTTAAAAGAGTAGCGAATTTATGCCCTTGTGTCAAATATATAATCACAACATATTTTGATTGACAAGTCAATCAAAAGTCCGTAATCATAATTCTAATAAATTCAAGGAGGTAAAAAAATGACCGCACCCAAAATCGAACTGGGTTACACGTATGATCAGATTGAAGTTGGCATGTCGGCTTCGTTTTCGAAGACCATCACGGAGACGGATGTCTATCTGTTCGCCGGCATTTCAGGAGACTTCAATCCCATGCATCTCAATGAGGAATTCGCCAAGCTGACTCCTTTCAAAACCAGGATAGCACATGGCGCCCTGCCCCAGTGCTCGGCATGAAACTACCCGGCCTTGGAACGGTGGCCCTCGAAATATCATGCCGGTTTAAAGCCCCCACATTTTTTGGCGATACTATTACTGCAACAGCGGAAGTTACGGAAAAGCTGGAAGAGAAAAAATGGGTTCGGATGAAACTTAACTGGACCAACCAGAATGAGCAGACAGTTTGCACCGGCACCGCACTCGTTATGCCGCCCATGAAATTCTGAACACATTAAAGGAGCTTATTTTGAAGAAGAACATTGCTCAGATATTCCGCAGCCAGGCAGAAAAATACGGTGACCGCCTTGCGGCTGAAAAGCGTCACCATGACTCCTGGCACAGCTGGAGCTGGAAAGAATATTATGATAATGTCAGAACTATTGGCCTTGGCCTCTATGATCTCGGTATCCGCAAGGGTGACCGTGTGTCGCTGCTGTCGGAAAACCGCCTCGAATGGATCGCATCGGACTTGGGCATCATCGGCATCGGTGCCTGTACCATCCCTATCTATGTTACATTGACGGCACCGGATGTAGTCTATATCATCGGTAATTCGGATTCAAAAATCTTTATTGCGGAGAATAAAGTGGCCGTCTATAAGGCCCTCGGGTTCATTAAGGACCTTCCGCTTCTTGAAAAAATTATTGT
>JBEKJA010000421.1:0-3012 GCA_050011475.1 Syntrophales bacterium | reverse complement strand
CATGCTCGATAAGGAGGAGGAGCTTGCTGCAGCGCTCATTTCTTCAGGGGAGTACGTTCATGGCGTCGGTGCATTTCTCGAAAAGAAAAAACCGGTATTCCCTGGTATCCAGTAGGTCATGAACTGAAATGTCTTCTGCTCAATATATTTAAAGATTGTGGTTTTGAACGCCAGTCATTAAGAAATACCATATCAACCATATTTGGAACCATGGCTCTTTATGGTGCTGTGAAACCGAAGCAGAATTTTCTATAATGACATCGGTCGGGAGGTCTCAATATGGCAACAAAGGTTCTCGTCCTCTTGGGCAGTCCGAGGAAAAAAGGCAATAGCGCCATACTGGCGGAGCAGATCACCAAAGGGGCGAAATCAGGAAATGCAAAGGTTGAAACTATTTACCTACACGGGAAAAATATTACGCCCTGCAAGGCCTGTATGAGTTGCCAAAAGAAAGGTAGCAAGGGCTGTTCTATCCAAGATGACATGCAGGAGATCTACCTGAAGCTCATTGAAGCGGACGCCTGGGTAATCGCTAGCCCTGTTTACTGGTTCACGATGTCCGCGCAGACCAAAATCTTTATGGATCGGTGTTTTGCCCTTCCCGCCTACCAACAAGATCCCTTTCGGGGTAAGCGGATCGCCATTGCCATGACGTATGGTGACGAAGATCCTTTCACCTCCGGATGCATCAATGCTTTACGTACTTTTCAGGACGCCTACGGATATACGGAATCCCCGATTGTAGGGATGGTCTATGGCAGTGCCATGGATGCCGGTCATATCCAGTCCAATAAAAAGGTCATGCAGGAGGCTTTCGATCTGGGCAAAAAACTGATAACATAATGAAGGTTTCCGTCCAATTCCAAAAGGCAGAAAAGGTTTATATGGGTGCTGAAACCCTCTCATAGTTTTTGATCCAATTTGTCCAAAACCATTTGAAGACATACAGCACTCAATATCCCGATAAACTGCAAAAGTGCAGTATAGTAATTGTTAGGCATATCCAGAGGAGAGATGGTCTAATGTACGATATCTATAGAGAACTTATGATACATAGTATCGTGAAGGAGGTATAACATATGGCGGTTATAGACAGAGGAGGGAAGCTGGGCCTCAGGATGCTCTCAGACAGGGAGAAGTACGACATTCTCGCGAAGACACTATATATCCGGGGCAAACCAGAGCTCACTGGGCCCCTAGCGGTGCGCATGGTGGATTCCATCATGATCAGGGCCTTCGGCATGCTGTTCAACCTGGGGAGGAAGGCAACGATTGAGGAAGAGGAGTACCGCAGGCTGACCGGCAACTTCAAGCGCATAGGCAACATCGCGCGCAGGTTTAAGTTCCTCGGGCCCGTCAACCGGCTGTTGCTGCGCACGGTAATGCGCTTGTCCGTGAACATGCTTGGCAGGCAGAAGCTCTTCGGCCTGGATAATGAGAAGACCGATGTGCGCACAGCGGCTGCCCGATACTTCATCGCGACCGATCTATTCGATTTCAGGATCGAGGTGGACGATGTGGAGGATGAGCGCGTGAAGTTCAGGTTTCTGGAGTGTCCCATCGGCTATGTGAGCGGCGACGACATGAAGATATGCATGGCCACCAACAAGTGGGACCGACAGTGCGTGCGTATGATGGGCGTGAGGATGTTCATCGAAGACCTCATCCCCGAAGGCTCACCCGCGTGTCGCGCCCATATTGTCCCAGAAAAGGAAAAGGTGCCTGGAAAGTGGCGAAGATACGCCCGCTTCACCATCTGAGGACCGGCTCCTAGTCCGCCGTGATAACTAACATACTGCATGACAGGTAGCACCCTCTTAGTCCGGAAATAGCGTTAATCCTTTTTCAAACCTTTAAACAACTATTAAATAAAGGAGGAAATATGTTGCAGGTATTTTTCACCAAAGAACAGAAGAGTCTCCAGCGTGAAGCTCAGGATCTTGTCAAGTGGGTACCTCGGCAACTCATCCTCGATATGGATGATGAGAAGATCACGTTTCCAAAGGAATGGATCGAAGAGTCAGGGAAAAGAAATCTCCTCGCCGTAAGAGTGCCGAAACAGTATGGCGGCAGAGGGCTTAAGTGGGTGGATGAATTGGTCATCATGGACGAGGTGAGCAAATTGGGCGTCCCTCTGGCGTGTGTTTTTGGCATCGTGTCACTTGTTGCTGAAGTCTTGAGCAAATTCGGAACAGAAGCTCAAAAGGAGAAATATCTTCGCCCCCTTGTTGCGGGGAAATTATGGGCTGGCGAAGCGCTCACCGAGCCCCGCGGAGGATCAGATTTTTTTGGGGCTACCACCAATGCCCGAAAAGAAGGCAGGAATTATGTCTTAAGTGGTCAGAAACGTTTTATTGTAGGGGCCGAGGGGGCCGATTTCTTTATCGTATACGCCGTCACCAAACCCGGAGCAGGGCGCGACTCACTCAGTACTTTCATTGTCGAGAGGGATATGGGGGTTGAGGTCAAACACGTATATGGCCTGATGGGGAGCCGAGGCACAGGCACGGGAAGAATAATATTCAGAGAGATCCGGGTGTCGGAGGAGAATCTGCTCGGGAAAGAAAGCGAAGGTGCAAAAATATTCTATAAGATGATGGTTCCTGAAAGAATGGCAGGTGCTGTCGGCGGTTCGAGGGCCATTTTAGAAATAGCAGCGCGATACGCCAACCGTAGGAAAGCCTTTGGACAGATGATTAGGAATTATGAAGCTGTCAGTTTCAGAATCGCGGAATGCATAACTAAGCTTGATGCCGTCAGCGCCTTGGCCTATGCTGTGGCACGAACCTTAGATGAGGGAGTGGGCACAGCTGGTTATCAGAGAAGGCTGGTGTCCGAGCTCAAGAAACTTGCTACCCAGACCCAATGGGAAGTGGCCAATGAGGCCATGCAGATCCTTGGTGGCATCGGATACACGAGGGTTTTCCCTATTGAACGAGCGGTGAGAGAAACGAGGCTACTACAGATCTGGACGGGAACAAACGATATTCAGAATCTAATCATACAGCATGA
>JBEKJA010000420.1:0-3013 GCA_050011475.1 Syntrophales bacterium | reverse complement strand
TACCTGTGACGCATTAAAATTGGCAAATAGGCTAAATTTTAATAACGAATATGAGAGCAAGCATGAAAATAGTGTCGGGATTGTAAGCCTGAAATATCTCTTGAACACACTAGGGGTAAGATGGGTTTTATCTTTATTATAAACACAACTATTATAAATAACATACCCACTTAAGAGAAGGAACAACGTTACTGCTGAGAAGCCATTGTAAAAAATCGTTAGAGGTGTGAAAATGATTATTTTAATAAGAAGGGATTGGTTTGCCAAATCCTGCAGTGGCACGGGCAAAACTTGTGGTATTGGAATCAATACAGGATAGAAAGCACCTATGACATGTGAGGAAAGTACTACTATTGCTGCTAAACCACGCATTCCATCAACATACGTTATTCTCATATGCCCCTCTCCAAATTTAGTGGACAAATTTTGAAAAAGATACAACTAATTTTAGAGAAGTTCAATAAAGAATATATTTTTACGTGTTAAAATATTTTGTACTGACGTGCCCCCGATACATATCACATGTTAAGTATGAATTCTGCCATTTTTGATTATTATAGTTTGAAATGGCCATTGAAGATCTAAAAACGGCGGCACGGTTTGGCCACAACAATGCACAAAACTTTCTGATAAGCCAAGGAATAAACTGGTGGCAGCGGATGAAGGAAACATTTCTATCGATAAACTTCTATAGTTCACACTGTAAAATTGATCTATATTGATAGAGTTTAACAATAATACTCCTGAAAGTTTACTCACCACCACCCTCATGCTCATAAAAAAATACGCCTGTAAGAGCCACCGCCCTTTCAACCCTGAATCACATAAACCTCTCCCCATTGTTAAGACAGTAAATGGGCTTGTTTAAGGTGCAAGTTTGGGTAATCCTGCACATGGTTCGGGTTAAATGGGATACCGGAATAGACCTCATACGGTGTTCGGTATTCTAAAGCCTCATGAATCCTTTCTGTGTTGTAGAAGTGGAAATAATCAGCCAGGCGGTAACGGGCTTCTGATACGGTTCGGTAATCATGGAGATAAACCTCTTCGTATTTGACGGTTCTCCAGAGTCTTCCTGCGAAGATGTTGTCATAAACCCGGCCCCTGCCATCCATACTGATTTGAATATTTGCATTCTCCAGGCGGCTGATGAAGTCCGTCGAAGTAAACTGTGCCCCCTGATCCATGCTGAAAATCTCAGGCCTGGCATCCTAAAGGGCTTTTCCCAGGGCCTTTACGCAGAATGCTGTGTCCAGGCTGATCGACAGCTCCCAGGCCAGAACATAGCGGCTGAACCAATCCATAATGGCAATAAGATAAACAAACCCACAATACATATGGAGGTACGTGATATCGGCACACCAAACCTGATCCGCATGAGCCTGCAGATCCGCTTTGGATTGACAGAATGCCCCATGCGCTGCAACCAGGCCGTCATTTTGGGAACCCCATAATACGGGGTTCGTGTAAATTGCTCGTCCATCAGGTTCATCAAAAAATGATTGTACCGTTCATCCTTCTCAGGATGATAGCAATATGCCGATCTGGCAAGTCCCAACAAATCGCATTGACGGGATACGGGAATCATCTTGTGCTCTGGCTCAATCAGTCGCCTTTTTTCTTCAACAGAAGCACTTTTTAAGCCAGTCCAATTCCACCTTGAGCTGCCCGATCTGGCGGCAGAGTTCCGCCTACAGCACTTCATTGTCTTTTTCGTCCTTCCTGCGATGATCAGAAAACAGCTGCGGCAGATCCTCAAGAAGCTTCTGACGCCATTGGTGGATCTGGTTGGAATGGACCCTATAATCGCTGGAAATCTGGGCTACGGTCTTCTCTCCTTTGAGTGCTTCCAGGACAACTCGTGCCTTGAAAGCGGCATCGTCGTGACCCCTCCGCATGTTCCGGGCTTGCCGTTCCTCCTTCCCGTATTGGTAGGCTAACATGCACCTTATTGCCCTGCCCAGTTTTTGGGGAGAGTTATAACAAAAGGGCAGAACTTAGGCTTTAGATATGGTATAAGTATCAATCGCATGGTCTGGAGAGAGTCATGGATTTTTTTCAGCAAATATTAAACGTTACTTTTTTAGCCCCACTGTTTCTTTTATGCATGATTATCTTAGGGATTTTTCTCAGGTTGTTTCGAACAGAAAAGACCATTATGTACCAGCTTCAGCTTTCAACTGTGGGGCTTGGCTTTACATTGATTTTATGGGCGTTTCTAAAATATCCTGTTTTATCTTTAGAATATCCTTTATTATTTTTATGCTTTTTCCTGCTAATCTTTATCCTGACATATCTATTTAATAAACCAGTCCGTGTATTGATTCTTTGCATATTATACGTTATTTCTATATATTACTATCGTGGGAGAGTTAGTGATTATTGGGATTCTTTTATATATTTGTCCCCATTACAGTTTCAATTGATCAAAGGTATTGACATAGTCACTTCAGATGTGAATCTCAGTAAACCTTTTTTCATTCGGCTCCTAAATTTAACATCTTATCTTGGCACTCCTGTGAACGTTAATAACTTGTATTATGTTCGTTATAGGGATTGGGTATCACATATTGAGAATTTTAACGGAATACCAAGAATCAGAGACCAATATCCTATACTCTTAAAGAGGATAGGATTGATCACTATATGGCTAACCGCATGGTACTTTTGGGAGCCCGTTTTTAAATTGTTCACCACACATATCTCCCAAAATGACTTAATCATTTCAATGGCTGGTACCGTATTCATCTTGCTGGTTTTCTGGCCTCTATTGAACCATACCCTATTCTTGGGAGCAAACTGGATAAATACCCCTGGTATAGAGTTATGCAGAAGACCCATATTGACGACATCACCTCTAGATTACTGGAGGAGGCAACAGCTTGGTATTGCCCACTTCTTTCGAGAAAAGGTTTATAACGAGACTTGGGGTGGAGAAAGGCCTCCGAGATATCGTAATCTCATTTATACTTTTGTCTTAATAGGTCTCTGGCACGCATTAACTTATCAGTGG
>JBEKJA010000419.1:0-3028 GCA_050011475.1 Syntrophales bacterium | reverse complement strand
AAAAGAAAAAAAGTCCCGCGAAAAGGAAATCGTCATTTTGCTGGATCGTGGCCTGAAGCAAAGGGACATTGCAGCTCAGATGAAATGCAAAGAACCATATGTGACACAAGTCAAGCAAAAAGCGATCCTGGCAGGGTATATGGACGAAAGCGGAAAGCTGACTACCGAGGGAATCGAACACTATAATTTGCTGGATGAAGATAACGATGAAGAACTTAATTAAGTAGTTTATCCTAGGGAAAGTTGCTTAATTAAGTTTTCGAGCCTGATTATACCGCCAAACCTCGCCACATTCAAAAAATACCCTTCATTTACGAAAAATCCCCCAACGTTTGCTTGAAATGGAAATCAATTCCCTCCAGAAGGGAGAAATATAGGCTGGAATGTTTTATTCGAAACACACCCATTTGTGGGGGCGAGAATATGAAACACAAGACTTATTCCAAGTTCATTTAACCATTGTTCGATATCTACTGTGTTTTGTTCCTATATCAGATTTAAATCAACCAAGTATATGCATATCCCAAAAACTAGAACGGCATCCTTACAGGGGCATAAAGACATTGATTTCCCAGCATCAGCGAGTTGGTGAAAAAATGCAGGAATTGAATGATATGCTTAAATGAAGGCCCTTCCTCATACCCTTCGAGAAGACATAAGACCCAGTCCGACGTTTCGCCCAGAATTCTCCAGGCATGAGCCCAGTCATTATTGCATAAGACTGAATCCTCCAACCCAGAGATAACTGATAATGGTGCGACCAACTGCGGATTCTGGAAGTGTGCAGGCAGCAATTTGATGAATTTGAACGCATCGAGGTGGGTTGCGGGCTCAAGACGAAGATGGATTAATAACCCGTCAGCTGGCGCAGTACCTGTGATATGGCTAGCGCCATGAATCATGAACGAGAACCATCGAAGGTTGCCATTGGCCTGCAGCTCCCGAATGTGTGGTAATATGTCTTGCCTCAACTGATCTAGGTAACCAGTAAGATCACCAGTAGAAACTGGAACATAGGTCTCAATGATGCGGTTCAGATCAGGAACTTCCATGTCAATCACATTCTCTTTCACACTAGCATTTTTTGCATGAATCCGCATAATACGCTAACTGCATGTTCAAGTGCCGTATAAGATGCGTGCGTAAAAGTTATCACATATGTATCGAGTTGAAATATTCTGTTGCTGCAGCGATTCAATGTTCCTTGTACGGTGTTTTATAAGGATTGGTATAAAATTGCTCACTAATAAACAATAACACCTCTTTAACATCAATCTGAATGCAGAGAAGATCTTCTATTGAAAGGTTTTAGCAAAATAACACTTCTATGAATGATGTCAATAATTTTCAAGAAGAACTGAGATGTGAAATGGCAATAGTTAATACTTGGCAGCTATTTGTTTCAATTAAAATTAGATGCAAACGATGGGAGTCAAATTGTAAGACCAGCATGTAAAATCATATAATTACAATAATATTGAACCAAAATTGCGATATCGTCAACTACTCTAAAGTCTTCAATGGACAAATTGAACCAAAAAATATAGGTTTCACTTTATTCTATTGCTATCGTTAATATCAATTTTTAGGTTAGTAAAAACATATGAAAATCATGGTAACCGAAGACTCCATCCGCAAAATAGGCAGTAAAAGCCATAATAGATATGTTGCAGAGGGTATAAATGTTCATAATGCAACGCAAGTCGCACCATCAAATCTCATGCAACCGTTTGATGATTCATTGCGGAAACAAATTAAAGATCGTTATATGACGATAGAAAAACTATTGAAGCAATATCTGGGAGAGCCATATTTCTCAGACTCTGGTTTCATACTTTTTCAGGGAGATTGTGCGGATTTTCTAAAACGATTATGCAAAAGTAAAGTCAGAGTTGATTTAACGATAACATCGCCACCATACAATATTGGCAAGGAATATGAAAAGCAACTAACAGTCAATGAGTATGTGGATTGGTGCTCTAGATGGATGGGTCAAATTTATGACGTCACTAGTCTGAATGGCTCTTTTTGGTTAAATGTTGGATACTTAGAAGTCCCCGGAAAGGGGTTATGTGTTCCTATACCATATCTTCTTTGGAACAGGTCGCCATTTTATTTGTTGCAGGAAATAGTCTGGGCATACGGAGCTGGTGTTACGTCTAAACGCCGTCTAAGTCCAAGAAATGAAAAGTGGCTTTATTTCGTAATGGATCTGAATAATTATATATTTAACCTAGACGATATTCGTGATCCCAATGTGAAATATCCTAATCAAAAGAAAAATGGGAAGTTTCGCTGCAACCCACTAGGGAAAAATCCATCTGACGTTTGGGAGTTCCCCAAAGTGACCACTGGTACAAACAGAAGTTCAAGGGAAAGAACTGGACACCCCGCACAATTCCCTCTTGGAGTAGTTGAAAGAGTTTTAAAAGCATCATCAAAACGGATTGATGTCATACTAGATCCCTTTGCCGGTTCTTGTTCAGTAGGAATTGCTGCTACAGGTCTGGGGCGCTTGTTTATTGGGTTCGAAATCCGAACTGATTACTGCAAAATGGCAGTTGATAGGTTTAAGAAATTTAAAGACGAGTGCCTCACTATACAGAGGCAAAGTACACTCTTTTAACTATGTTTGTAAATTTCAAGAAGCTTGTAATTTTCAACGTCACTTGAAAGACGCGACTGTTGACCTGTCGCTGCTTTCTGACCCATCCAATCAGATGAATCGAGCCAGCCAAACCGCACAAGCAAGATATTTGGTTTCTTTAAGCTTGTCGAGAATTTCTGGAAATTAACAGCCAAGTAATAACCTGACTTAACCTTCTTGTTTGTCGTCACCTCCTGTGCGTAACTGCGGTTGCCAAAAATGTGGTTTGGATTAGATGATGTCTTCACTTCGATTGAGAAATTATCATCCGGAATGTAAACGATATCCTTGTCACCCGAAGAGATTTCGCCACGCCATTTACTCGGATAACGTGCAGCAAGTTCAAGTGGGATTAGTTCATGAAGAAAGAAGCCCATTATT
>JBEKJA010000418.1:0-3034 GCA_050011475.1 Syntrophales bacterium | reverse complement strand
ACAGGATAGCGACCTGATCATCCTGCCTTTGGGGGGGTCAGGGGGCGAATCTAAATCAAAGGATACGCACGTAGAACCTGGGGTGGAAGATTTCCGGACGCGGGTTCGACTCCCGCCACCTCCACCATGATTTCAATTACTTAGATCGTTTTTTCCATTGTCAATTCTTTGTCAGCTTTGTCAATCGAAATGACCTCTGCGCTTTGCTTATAAACTGATCTCAGATCATCGTCTGTATCTTTCCCCATATAGCGTTCAAAAGCCTTATTTGTTTCACTCATTGAAGCCCGCTTGATTTCTTCGGGAGATCTGTATTGCCTCAAGGCGCGTACTGATGAATGCCTGGTTCCACCGTAAAGATCAACTCCTTCTATGCCAAGGTACGCACAAGCCTTCACCCACCATTTGTAAAAATATTTAAGGCCGAAAGGTGTGTTTTCAGCAACTCCCTTAATACCTGTGTCATGTCGGAAAAATGGTATAGCGGGGAAGGATAGGGGAATAGACTTCAATATTTCGATATCTTCGGTGATCAGTGGTATTGCTTTATACTCTGTCTTGGAGTCTGTGGAAGGGATATACAGATACCCATTGCCTGTGTCGATGTTTCCTTCTGTGAGTTTGATCAATTCCCCTGGCCTCAGACTGATATAAGTTGCGAGCCATTTTATTCCTAAATAGACTTTCGGGTTTGGGCAGATGCGTCTCACTTCCTCAATTATTCGTTGCTGCGTTTCTTTGTCGACTGTTCGGCGATAGCCAAGCTCAAAGGCAACTTCTGGAAAGTCTGGTAGTCCAAATATTTCTCGCCGTTTTTTCATCCAGACAAAAAAAGTATGAATAGTCGAGAGAATATTATGCTTCGACTTATCAGACAATGATAGACTTTGCAGGAAATCCTCAAGATTTCCATAGCGGATATCCTTAACGCTCATATTACCAAAGAATCCTTGTGCATGGCGTATATGATTCATAAGATTATTAAGTGATCCTGGTCGTACCTCTTTCAGATGATATGGAAGCCATTTATCAGACATATTCGAGAATCCGAGCGGATTGTTCTTTCGATAGTCCCTCTCATCAAAAGTAGATTCGTCAGTCTTGAACCTTACACCGGTCAGGAATCGATCCGAATCATTATAGGATCTGAACCGTTTTGTTATTGCTCCGAATATAACTTTGTGTAGCGTTGCTTTGCAGTTCGGGTGTTTTGGACATGCAAGGAATCTGCCGGTATCCTTGAATGATCCTCCACAAACAGGACATCTCTCGTCGGAGTAAATTCCGCCTTTCATACACATACCTCCCAATACAGGAAATATGGAGTATTTTTTGGCGGTGGTCAACATCATTCTGCGCTCTTCTCTTTTAGAGCTATTTCAGGCCTTAGAATTAGAAACACCGCCTATAAATAGGCGGATGTTCTATTTCTAAATTAGAGCGGATAGAAAATTTCTAAAATTTCTATTCTTTCTAAACTATCCATTCTCATGAATGATCTTGTCAATTTGATCTGGCATGCCAATGAACTTTTGGTGTACGCCTCGTTTACGGATATCATATGTCTTCAATTTCCTATTGTCAGGAGATGTCATAAAATGAGTGATTGTATTCACCTTTTTATCGGTGATATTTAGATTGCGTTTAAGATGATCTTTGAAGACAGAAATAGGCAATGCCTTCTCCTTGAATAAATCAAGCACGGCATTCTCATAAGAAGGTAATGGAAGCTTTGAATTAATGCTTGTCTGGTTTTGGTAAGATATTTTTTTTATCGGATCCAAATCAGACCTTAACGTAAAATAATATCTGAATTTTTCTGGTTGATCGATCCATTGAATGCAGAAGGGATCTCGAGGGCGGTAATTCCGGACCAGGGTTTCAACAATTGTAACATTTTCATATATCCCATGCGGTGATAAAGTCATACAGGTCCAAAACCATTTGAAGACATACACACATACGTTTTTTTAAAAGAATAAAATAAGTATTGAGCAAATAAAAATAGTTGTTATTATGGCGCACATGTATATCCATTGCTGACAATAAGAATAAATAAATTCACCCTCTTTAAGAAAGGAGTCATATTATGTGTGCAGACATTCAAAGAGTAAAAATAGAACCAGTGCCACAGGATCAATTGTCCTTTCTAAAGGGCAGGCAGACCAGCTTCAGCAGTGTAGCCGAGTTGCTTGTAGTACGGGCAAAGGAGACGCCAGACAAACCTTATGTCCTGTTTTACGACCAAATCGTAACATACAGCCAGACCAATGAGCGGTCAAACAGGGTGGCAAATTTCTTGAAGATCAGGAGCATAAAGAAGGGTGATATTGTCTCACTGCTTGTACTCAACTCGCCAGAAGTCTATTATATCATGTTCGGCATCCAGAAGCTTGGCGCCATAGCCGGAGCTATAAATTTCATGCTGCAGGGCCCCGAAATAGCCTACCTTTTGGACGACTCCAAGCCGTCTATCGTATTTGTGGGTAGTGAGTTCATGAAACCCTTTGCCGCAGGTTATGAACAGGCAAAACACAAGCCATTGGTGGTGGAGGTCATCACTGGGGTGGAGCATGGAATCAACCTGAACCAATTAAACTTTGCAAGCATCCTCCAAGACTATCCTGCCGATGAAGCCCTGGTGCCTCAGAAGCCGTCCGACCCATTCCTCCTGCTCTATTCCTCGGGTACGACAGGCAGGCCCAAGGGGATCCTGTTGAAGAATGAGGGACAATTGTCCATTTGCCGCTCCATGGCAAGTATCGATCTGGTGCACGAAGGCGATGTCATGCTTTTGCTCCTACCCATGTTTCACGTCAACCCCATCTGTGTCTGGACATACCCGCTTATGTACTGCGGACAGACGATCTGTATCCGGAAAACCTTTTCACCGAACGATTTCTGGCAGCCCATCCTGGATTATGGAGTCACCATTCTTATGGGCGTTCCAGCCATGTATGCCTTTGTTCTGCTGATGGTGGATCAGGCTACCATTGACAGATCAAAGCTGAAACTGAAATATGCATTCAGCGGT
>JBEKJA010000417.1:0-5549 GCA_050011475.1 Syntrophales bacterium | reverse complement strand
TTCCGATCTTTTTAAGCATGGCACCGCGGCTTCCGATAATGATTCCCTTCTGTGAGTCTTTCTCCACATGGATGGTTGCCTGAATGTGCATCTTTCCTTTCGGATCGGCGTCCTTGAAGGTTTCCACAACAACCGCCGTAGCGTAAGGAATCTCCTTTTGTGTGAGAAGCGTTATCTTTTCTCTGATGATCTCAGCGGCAATAAACCTCTCGGAGCGATCTGTCAATATATCCTCTGGAAAACATGCCGGACCTTCAGGAAGAAGTTTGAGGATCTCATCGGTGACGATATTTACACCGGCGGTCGATTTCGCGCTGACCGGTATGATCTCTTGAAATGGATAAAATTGCCGGCAGAAATCGATTACAGACAGGATCACAGGTGACTTCACAAGGTCAATCTTATTGATGATGAGAATCCTCGGAACAGGACTCCCCTTCATTTTATCCAAGATGGCTTTGTCGCCATCAACCATTCCGCTGACTGCATCGACCAGGAATAAAATCAGATCGACCTGGCTGATGGTATCCATGGCGGCGGCAACCATAGATCGGTTCAGAGGGGTATGCGGGCTGTGAATTCCCGGGGTATCGAGAAAAATCAATTGACCCCCCGGAAGATTCTTAATGCCCATAATACGGTTTCGAGTGGTTTGCGGCTTATCGGTGACGATGGCGATCTTTTCGCCCAGGATGGTATTGAGCAGTGTGGATTTGCCGACGTTCGGGCGCCCTATAATTCCGATGAAGCCTGACTTGAAACTCACCATGGATCCGTTCCTTTCGCTCCGGGAGATTTTATCGTTGCATAAAGGTACGGGTTACAATGGCCGCAAGTCGCTTCATGTGCATAATAACGTCTTTTTCGCTCCTGCCGGGATATTTCCTGAAGGAGATCAGAATGCCGTTGAGAGCCGCAAAGAATGTGTGCGAATAGAAACGAACGTCTTCCGTAAATCCCGACTTGCGGAAGACTCTGTCGAACATGTCGAGCAAAGCCCTTTCCATTGTATTGAGCTTTTCCAGGGATGAAGGACTGAGCTTCGCATACAGCATAAAGTGGGCCATCATTCTGAAATAGACATCATGTTCCGTGAAATATTCTATATATGCATCGGAAACCTTCCTGAGCAGAGTTTCACCATCGGCCTGAATGAGCTCGTCGAGAAGGGTGAGGACGTCCCGGCTTCTCCTGAGGTAGGCCTCCACAAAAAGGGTTTCCTGATCCGAAAAATAGGTATAGATGGAAGCCGGGGATATTCCAGCCTCCCGGGCAATGCTTCGCACATTCACTTCGGTAAAGGGGGTCTGGGCAAAGACGCGCTCCGCCGCATCAAGAATCAGGATTCTCCGTGTTTGACGCTCTTGCTCTTTCAGCTTTGAGAAGGTATTGTTCGTTCGCATAATGATTTTTACTTATACCCTAAGAGACCCATTGTGTCCAAGAAAAGATTGTTGTCTCGCTTGACATAATAAACATCGTCTTGTAACATGAACATCGTTCAATACATCAACTTTCAGGAGACCAATCGATGAAAGACCCATTAAACGACATCAAGAGCAAACTTGTGATTAAAGCGGTACGCAATGTCCGCAGGGGTGACCAGGCGGAGGAAGCTCAGCGCAGCATGTACCGGCCTGGAATTCGGCTTGACCTCCAGCGATCCCGTTATCTTACCGAGTCTTATCGCAGTACGGACGGTATGTCCATGGTCATGCGCCGCGCCCTCGCTATAGAAAATGTCCTGAAAAATATGGATATATACATCCAGGAAGGGGAACGCATTGTGGGAAGCAGCTGCTCATTTCCGGAAGGACTGTATTTTGGCATCGATATGAATTGGCGTTCCGTGAAGAGGGCCATCAGCGGGCAGGATGGCCGGGAGCTTCTCGACGATGCGGGCCGTTCAGAATTGGCTGAACTCGTTGAATACTGGAAGGGTAAATCGATGAGTGACCGGCAGCAGGAATTGTTCACAGGCGAGATATTGAAGTACTGGAAGTATGAAGGGACTTTTATCTGGACGCACTGGTCGGAGCTGGGAATTCCTGATTATGCAAAGATTTTCAAAGTAGGATTGAAGGGTCTCGTGCAGGAAGTCGAAGAGCGTCTGGCTTCCATCGACCGGGCGGTTCCTCCGGATTATGTGGACCAGAAGGAGTTCCTGCAGTCCGTTCTTATAAGTCTTCAGGCATTGATGGCATTTGCCCGGCGTTATGCGGTACTGGCAAGGACCATGGCTTCCGGTATGCCGGATTCGCCGGACCGCGGGAGACTTGAGGAGATAGCCTCCACCTGTGAATGGGTGCCGGACAATTCGCCCCGGACGCTGCTCGAGGCCATCCAGTCTTTTTTCTTTATCCATGTTGGCCGCTACATTGAATATTCAACGCTGGGTATTGGAGTGCGTTTTGACAAGATCTTCGGTCCTTATTATGACAGGGATCTGAAAGCAGGGCGCATTACCCGGGATGAAACCCTTGAGCTGCTTCAGCTGCTCTGGGTCAAGTTCCATGAATTAGGCCTCGTCTATTCGCCCATGCTTTCCGGGATCTACGGCGGTGTGGAATCGCTCCAGGCAATTACCCTTGGCGGTGTGGATGACAAGGGACGTGATGTGACAAATGATATGACATATCTTGTTCTTGATGTGGCACGGGCAATGCGGACGCTGGAACCGAGCCTCGCCATGCGATATCACGATGGAACTCCCCCCGAACTTCTCCAACGCTCTGTGGATGTGTTGAGAACAGGGATAGGCTACCCGTCTTTTTTCAATGATCGCGTTTTGCTGCCGACCCTTGAGAAGTGGGGTGTCAATCCGAAGGATGCCCGTGACTATGCGATAACGGGGTGTGTTTATATTGAGATTCCAGGCAAGAATGTAAACAGGAGGGCGATGGGCGGCCTGATCCTTCCCAAGTGCCTGTGGTGGTCACTTCATAAGGGCATCCATCCCGCCACGGGGATTCAGTGGGGGGCACCGACTCCGGACCCGGCCGACTTTGTATCGGTCGAGGAGAACAAGTCCGTTTCTTTTTCAGGCGCCAATGCATTATAGAAAACACCTGCCGGGATTTGTCTGAAAAATATCTTCCGCGGCCTCTTTACTCAGCTTTCCTGGATGGGTGTATTGAACAGGGCAAGGAATGCCGTCGCTGGTGCTATGATTCCATGGTGCACGATTTTTGTGTGATCATAGGTACAACGAACGTTGTGGACTCCATGGCAGCAATTCAAAAAGTAGTATTTGAGCAGAATAGGATCAGCCTGCCCGATCTTATTTCCATTATGGACAAGAACTGGGAAGGACATGATGACATTCGGCAGATGATGATCGAAGCCCCCAAGTATGGCAACGACGATGATTTTGTAGATACTATCGCAGAAAAGGTTCACCACGGTACATCGGCAGTTCTGGCGGAATTCACAGACCGTTTCGGCCACCCCCTTCGGGGTGACGGCAGCGGCGTTTCCGCGACTTACGGTATGGCTCTGCATACGCCTGCCACACCGGATGGGCGCGGGGACGGGGAAGCTTTTGCCGATGCAACCCTTTCTCCCGCTCAGGGACGCGATCGCCTGGGGCCTACGGCGGTTCTCAAGTCTGCAGCCAGGATTGACACCACAAAAACATTCAACCATCTTCTCAACCAGAAATTCCCGCCGGCAATGCTCGACGGTGATATGAAAGATCTCTTTGTAAGCTATCTCCGCGCCTGGGGAAACCTCGGCATTAGCCATATCCAGTTTAATATTGTAGACAGAGCGACACTGCTGAAGGCTCAGAAAAATCCGGAAAAATATCCCGATCTCATCGTTCGCGTCGCAGGGTACAGCGCTTATTTTGCCGATCTGAGCAGGGGGTTGCAGGACTCCATCATCGCTCGAACGGAGCAGAGTTTCATATGATCGGGAATATGGGCACCATCTTTAATATCCAGAGATTCAGTATTCATGACGGTCCGGGGATCAGGACCACGATCTTCCTTAAAGGCTGTCCATTGAAGTGTGCCTGGTGTGCGAACCCTGAATCGCAAGATCTCATGCCCCAATTACTCGTGAGGAATGTCAAGTGCCGGAATTGCGGTAAATGCGCATCAGCCTGTCCGCAGGGTGCAATTACCTGGAGCCGGGAAGAGGGGCGCCGCATCAATTGGAGAGTCTGCAACCAATGCCTGGAATGTACAAAAGTCTGCCCGTTTCAGTCACTGAACGTGGCAGGTTATGAGGCGTCTGTTTCTGAGATTGTTGCCGAAGTGGAGAAAGATCGCGTTTTCTATAAAAATTCGGGAGGGGGTGCTACTCTCTCCGGCGGAGAGCCACTCTCTCAAACGGACTTTACCGTATCCCTTGCAAAATCCATCAAAGCTGCAGGGATCCATCTGGCCCTTGACACCAGTGGACTGGTGCCCACCAGGTACTACGATGAGATTTTACCATTTGTAGACCTGGTTCTTTTCGATATTAAAATTTTGGACCCTCAGCAGCACAAACGATTCACCGGGTCGGACAATCGTATGATCCTTGAAAATGCACGGCACCTTGCCGGCAACATCAGGATGTGGTTTCGGATCCCGGTCATTTCCGGCTTCAATGATAGTGAGGACCAGATCCGTCAGATTTCAGCCCTGGCAAAAGAAATGCATGTGGAGAAGATTTCGCTGCTTCCTTACCATGAAGGAGGAAAAGCCAAGAGTGAACAAATCGGGAAAATCTATTCATTCATTGAGGGCAGCAAGCCGGATGACAGCCACCTCAAACACCTTATAGAGGTGAGTCAACAGTTGGGGGTGAGTGCAGCCATCGGCCATTAGACAATGATCAAAGAACAATAATCAATTATCAATTGTGGAATAACCATCAATGATCAATCACCGATCACAAGATCACGAAAAGAAGGATGATACGGGCCCGCAACAATTGCACCGGGCTTTTCCATTGACGGGGTTGTCTGAAGACCCAGACGGATCACGGCTATATTTGCTGTGTTCAGGCGACTCAGGGCATCTCTGCAAAGTTCGACAGCCATGGACAAAGATAGAGGAGCATACCTACCCTGTTCATATAGCGCCGCAAGCACCGTATCGCTCAATACGAGAGTAGGGTGAATTCTCACTGTATCAGGTCGAAGAGCAATAACATGATCAACGGTTTTAAGAAAGCCTTCCGGTGTGTCGCCCGGCAAACCTGCCATCAGATGAATCCCTGACTTGAATCTATTTTCCTTGAGAAGTGAAATTGCCAATATAACATCCGCGGCAGAGTGTCCCCGCCTCGATGCTTGAAGTACGGTATCATCGAGAGACTGGGCCCCTAGTTCTACAGTGGTTACCCTGAATGCTTTGAGGAGTTTTAACGCATCTTGATGTATATAATCGGGCCGGGTGGAGATCCGGATGCCCTGAATAGCACCTGTGTCCAACCAGGGCTGTGCCATCGATAAAAGTGTTTTCTGCTCTTCATTAGAAAGACCGGTGAAATTACCTCCGTAAAATGCAATTTCAACAGGTTTTGATATGTGTGAGATAGTCCCGGATTCTTTATCA
>JBEKJA010000416.1:0-3043 GCA_050011475.1 Syntrophales bacterium | reverse complement strand
GAATCGGCTGACATTATACTACTCGAAAAGGATCTTTCCGTTCTTGTCCGCGGTGTAAAAGAAGGCAGGTTTACATTTGCCAATACCATGAAATACGTTTTTATGGCAACCAGCGCCAATTTTGGGAACATGTTCAGCATGGCCGGCGCTTCTTTGTTCCTGTCGTTTCTTCCCCTGCTGCCCAAACAGATTCTTTTGACCAACCTGATGACCGATTTCCCGGAAATGACCATTGCCAGGGATCACGTAGACGCTGAAATGGTGAATCAGCCCAGGCGCTGGGACATATCCTTTATCAAGAGATTTATGATCACCTTTGGTCTCGTCAGTTCCATCTTTGATTATCTGACCTTTGGTGTATTGTTATTTATCCTGCATGCTACGCCTGATCAATTCAGGACAGGGTGGTTCATGGAGTCCGTCGTATCCGCCTCGTTGATTGTGCTTGTTATTCGCAGCAGAAGACCTTTCTTCAGGAGTCGGCCGGGGAATTATCTATTTCTCGCGACCATTTCCATTGTCGTTGTCACGCTTGTCATTCCCTATACAGCTGCCGGAAAGCTATTCGGGTTTGTTGCTTTGCCCATGTCATTTATCATGATATTGAGCATCATCATGGTCCTCTATATCTTGATGGCGGAACTGGTAAAAAAACTATTTTATCAACAACCAAATCCTTGAAGAACCGGGAAGATGTAAGTGCATTCAATCCTGTTGAGCATCTCAAAATATTCTTATCTTGGAATTTCCGCTGCCCTGGGACTTGGAATTCTGGGGTTGCCTATTCCTGACGAGACATTATTGGCATATGCGGGTTTTTTAGTTTTCCAGGGAAAATTAAACTATCTTTATGTCATTATAACTTCCTTCATAGGAACTTCATGCGGTATTACCATTGGATATATTCTTGGAAGAACATTTGAAACGATCATTATAGAAAAATATTCAACCAGGATGCGTTTGAACCCTGAACACATTAAAACTGCGGAAGAATTTTACAACAAATATGGGAGATTCGCGGTATTCGTCGGTTACTTTATTCCAGGGGTAAGACATTTCACGGCGATATTTGCAGGAGTTTCCCTCATGCCGTACCGCATATTTTCTTTATTCGCTTATGCGGGCGGTCTTTTATGGACGATCACTTTTGTGAACCTGGGATACTTTCTGGGCGAGAAATGGCATAAGATTTATATGTATTCCGAGCGTTACATCATACCGGTCATACTAGTATCATGTGTCCTTCTTATACTGTCGGTCTATTTAAAAACCAAACAGGAAAAATCTTAATCCACCCGTATCACCACGGCGTCCCCTTGGGCAAGACCCCCGCAGATTCCGCAGACTCCATAGCCGCCGCCCTTTCTCTTAAGTTCGTACATCATGGTGATCAGGATGCGGGCGCCGCTGGCACCCACGGGATGCCCGATGGCGATCGCACCGCCGTTCGGGTTTGTCCTGTCCAGTAGCTCCCGCCACTTCTTTTCATCACCATCTGCCAGAATCTTCGTGGATACCAGGGTCACGGCTGCGAAGGCCTCGTTGATCTCTATGACTTCCATGTCGTCGATGTTCAAGGATGCCCTCTGGAGCGCCTTCCGGATGACAAATCCGGGAAGCTCCGCCATCCTCCTCGGCTCACTGGCGCCGCTTGCAGCTGAGACAATTGTTGCCAGGAAGGGAATGCCAAGCGCTTCAGCCTTGGATTTACGCATGATGATCAATGCTGCAGCGCCTGCATCCAGGCCGGGAGCATTACCTGCTGTGACTATGGGGCTACCGTAGATGGTCTTCAATTTTGCAAGCCCTTCAAGTGTCGTGTCCGGCTTGGGGAATTCTTCTCTGTCAAAGATCATTGGGCCCTTTTTCTGCCGGATCTCGACAGGCACGATCTCGTTATGAAACTTCTCTGCCTTATCGGCTTTGGCATATTTCTGCTGGGAGCCCAAGGCCCATTTATCCTGTTCCTCCCTGGAAATTCCATATTCGCCTGCGATCTCCCCGGCATCCTTTCCCAGGGGGGGGGGGTATACTCCAGGTAGGTGATGGGGTTGAGGTAATCCTGAATGACAAGCGGTTTCATGCCGGAGCCCCAGCGGTGGACATTTATGAGAAGAGGCGTGTTGCTCATGTTCTCAGCCCCCACTGCCATGCAGGTATCCGCCTCACCCAGGAGGATAGCCCTGCGACCCAGTTGAACCGCGCAGAGGGACGAGCAGCACGCCCGGTCTATGGTCAGGGATACCAGCGTGTTGCGCAGCCCCGCCCGCAGTAAGGCCTGCCGGGCGTTTACGTTGTCATAGAGCGCAGCCTCCGCCTGGTCGCACATGCCGTAATACAGCTCGTCCAGATCTTCGCCTTTCAGCCCGGTGCGCTTCAGACTCTCCCTGATCACAATCACCCCAAGATCTGTGCTGTGCATCTCCTTGAGCGCCCCGCCGAATTTTGAAAACGGGGTCCTCACGCCGCTTACAATCACTATATCATCTTTGCTGTTCATACATTAATCCTTTCATCTTACCTGGTCGCCCTTGTTTCCCTTGTCTGGATGGAGCTCGCCGCAGAGGACGGTCGCAGCCACGATCTCCGCCAACTTTTTGGCCATTCCGGCGCCATAGCAATCTATCATCTCAAGTCATTCCCTCTATGTGGCAAGCCCTTTTCCTCCGCCGTAAGTGCCGACGATCAGCGCCGGGATGGTTATCGAGAAGCAGTAATCATTCTCGGGTGTCTGGTCGGTGTAAACAACGGCTGCAGAAGACTCCGCAATGTTTGCCGCATCCCGGCCGGTTGCAATGAATTTCAGGAACGTAATCCCTTGATGATGAACTTGAAGAACTCCTGAGAGATATGCTCAATATCCGGTTTCTTACGTTTTCTTTTCTTCACAACAAAGTAATAATAAGCGATCCGTAAATGTGCGCCCAATATGATGTTGGCCATCACTTCAACGTCCAGATCTGCACGGAAAAAACCGGCCTGAACCCCTTTGCGAAGCTCATCAGTGACATATTTCAGCATTTTCTGCTCGAACCTCTCAATA
>JBEKJA010000415.1:0-3048 GCA_050011475.1 Syntrophales bacterium | reverse complement strand
GTATTCACATCGATATATAATTCCAGTGGTACTTTTATCGTTTATATTTCTGTTTATTGTAATCTATTTAAAGACTAAAGAAGGAAAAGCTATAGCTCCCTGAAATCTCACTTCCCGGGTATTTTCAATCAATGCTACCTTCCAAGAAAGAATCATGTTGAAGTAGAAGTATACCTTTACCTCTTCCCTTCCCAAAATGGTTGAAAGGGTGATAGTAATAATTGTTTTAAAATTAAAAATCGTATTCAAAGGGGTTTTTTACTCTGCATACCAACGAAATAGATTATGCCTTGTGTGTGTAATGCTTCGATACCCTTAATATCCCCCACTATCATTGTCTTTTCTTTCACTCACCTTTGCCAATAATAGACAGATAAGCCATCTATAAATAGAGAATAAAAAGCCCTTCAAGTGTTACTTCCTGTATTCGTGTAACCGCTTTCTCTTCTAAATATACAAGGTTTCAAGTGGTAATCAATTAATTCTATTACTTAAGATTTGTTTGGAGAAGCTGATTATTTCCCGCATAAACAAAATTTGAAAAATTGATCCACTAAAGTTCTATTTGTTACTTCCTAAAGTCAACAAATCATCAACTTTGATGAATATGCAAGACTTCAATCCGTAATCAATGAGACTGTTTCATTTTCTCTTTTAAAGATAATGAATAGTGCTATAATGATACTTAACTCATCGGAAAAAGCGAAGTTCGTATATCAATTGTTAAAAGGCTTTTAGGCATTTTGATGAGCGAAAATTGAGATATTGCTTAAGGAGGACTGCCATGAGTGTATTTACCGCAAGTGAAGTCGTTGAGTTTGCCGAACGGATACACGAAAACGGGGAAAATTTTTACCGATACGCCATCCAGCTTGTGCAGAATCAGGAAGCAAAAGACCTGTTTGCCAAACTTGCTGAAGAAGAGCTGAAATATGGGGAAACGCTTGAAAAGATCTTTGCCAATATAGAGAAATTCATACCGGAGGAAACGTACATCGGCGAGTATGCGCAATACCTCCGGAATTACATAGACAACAACATCGTCTTTACCCAGCAAGCCATTAATGCCGATTTGGCTGCAGTTAAGGACGCCTGTTCCGCCATCGATTTTGCTGCCCGCCGGGAGCTAGATTCTATTTCTTACTACGAAAGCATCAAACGTCTTGTGCCGAAGAACCAGTATAAGGCCATTGACTACCTCATCGCCGAAGAGATGGATCACTTCGTTCAGCTCACAAATCTGAAAAAATGTATTCTGTAAATCATTTCCAAAAAGGGAGGAGATGACACATGACTGAAGAGATAAAGCAGGAACGGCCGGCAACCGAGAATAAAGAAAAACAGGAACCGCCCATGACCCTGACACAGAAAATATTTGTGGCAGTCCTGATAGGTTATCTGATCTCGCTGATCTGGCTGGTGGGGAGTAAATACTGGTACGGAATATGGTAAAATCTTTTTTATTAATAAGTAAAATGCTTCCTTCCACATTTAATGATATTAGGAAAAGATACAAGATTTCAATTTGTATTCGTTAAAGTTTATTTAGAAAAATATATTGACAAATGTCCCCAAAAGCTATTTGTTTAATCATTTCTAAATCACGAGCTATACAATCATTAAAAAGGGAGGGGTATATTATGAAGCATTTCAAGTATTCAGTGTCGTTGATGATTATTTCTGCACTGACCCTAATGTTCATCGGCTGTGCGAAGCCACCCGAGGCTGAGAAATCGGCAGCTAAGGCTGCCATGGATAACGCCGTGTCTGCAGGTGCCGACAAGTATGCTACCAAGGATTTCGAAGCTGCCAAGGGGTTTTGGGACACCTCAGAATCTCGTATGGCCGAGAAAAAATATGAGGAAGCTAAGCAGGGTTATATCGATGCCAAAGTCGCTTTCGAGAAGGCTACCGGTGCTGTCGAAGTGGGTAAAAAGGCCATGAGTGATCAGGTGACTGCATTGGTGACTAGTATGGAAGAAAACTGGAAGAACCTTGAAGGCACAGCCAAGAAGCTCGAGAAGAAGATGAAGGATAAGAAGGATGCTTGGACCGCTGATGCCAAATCTTTCATGGAAGGTCTGGAAACTACCAAAAAGATGGTTGCAACTGATCCGGCAGGCGCCAAGGCTAAAGCGAGTGAACTAAAATCCATTGTCGACAGGTGGGATATCGCTTTCAAGGAACTTGTTGCCCCTGCAAAACCAGAAGCAGCTAAAAAGTAAGCCAAACCTGTGAAGAAAGAGCTACAATAATTACACAGTTTCTAATAATTCATGACAAAAAAAGCGTTCCATACGCAGTTGTGGGACGCTTTTTTATCCTCTTACTGGTTTTGAGATTTCAGAATAAAATCATTTTAGAAGTTGGGGGTGTGAAGAGGAGGTAGAAACATGTTTCGTAAAATCTTATTTCCTACTGACTTTTCCGATACATCTATTAAGGTAGTACCTTATCTTAAATATTTGCAGAGTATCGGAAAAATCCATGAATCGGAAGAAGTAGTAATTCTCCATGTTGTAGATACATATATGCGGACTCCATTTTTATATGCTGCAAAAGAATTTCTGACCGCGATAGATAAAATGGTGATTAAAGCGAAAGGGGCAGCAGGTAAAGTGGCCAAAACTTTGAATGATGTCGGAATCAAAACAAGTGTTCGGATTGAACAAGGGTTGCCTTTGCATGAGATCTTGAGAGTTGAAATTGAAGAGGACGTCGATCTTATCGTCATTGGTTCTCACTGAAGAAGCAATATAGAAGAAATGCTTTTAGGGTCTGTCTCGGAAAATGTCATAAGAAAGTCTAAGGGGCCTGTACTTGTTGTGAAGCGATAAAGGACCAATTTCTTCTATACTATGCTTGATTTCTAATGGTAATTGTCAATGTCTGAAGGAGCTGAATCTGAACAGTTGTAGGAGAAATCCTCTAACATTGTAACTTATTGAAATACAATGGCTTACACCCATTTACGGAAAGAGAATGGGTTATGAACAGGGTTGCATCTGGGGACCCAGATTTAACTTTTCATAACTCCCTAACCCTCTG
>JBEKJA010000414.1:0-3052 GCA_050011475.1 Syntrophales bacterium | reverse complement strand
AAAGGTTGTGACAGCGTAAAGTCCGCCGCTTCGTCACCTGGAATCTACCCCTTATTCCAGAATAGTAAAAGCGGACAATTCATTTGCTACGAAACCGGACAAATCTATTTGTTGCTAACATGTTTGGAAAAATCAGCCACGAATTTTTTCGTATGATCTGATGAAAGCCTCAATATGGCTCGTGATGATGGCCTCGGCCCGGCGCAGATCGGCCTGCCCTGTAAAAACAGAAGAAAGGCTGAGAAATATTTGATCATACATTGAGCGTTCACAACCCAGGATATCATAATCTATATGGCAAATCATATATTGGGAGCCGTCGAAGTAATATTTACCGAAACGATTCACAGCGGGTGAGCGAAAGGGCCAGGATAGCTTCACTGAAAAAAAATTGTCTGCCGCCTGGCGGGGCCGGGCCATTTGAAAAACTGCCGGATCAGGCATTTCACCAACCGCATCACTGATGAGCCGGAAGTAAGCTTTTACTAGGTCTATATCTGTCAAGCATAATCCGTAGAGGTACCAATCATCAAAAATATTCAAGAGGGCTTGCTGTTCACTTCGTGAAATGTAGTGATAACTTGGACAGAAGTGGCCGGCGCACAATTCATGGCCATAAAATGAAATATCACGCAGGTCTTCACCGTTGTTGAGGCAGGGGTGGAGAAGGCATCCTACCAGCTTTTCTTCGGGATCGAGAAAACCTGCGAACTCGCAGCAGTAGATTACTTCGTATCGCCTAGTCTGATCTTCCGACTCCCTGATGATCCGCGAATACTCAGACAGGTCATCCCGGCCTTGAACTATATTGTGGAACGCTGCCGTCCGGTGCCGTAAACGCCGGGTTAGGTACTCTCTTGTACTGTCGGCATAATTATAAATTCCACAGCAAGCCCCGCAGGACTTGCTGTGGTCAGGCTGGCATAAGTGAAGAAAATTCATTTGGCATTAAAAACATTCATTTGTACAATGTTTATAAGATTGCTTCGCTCCGCTCGCAATGACGAAGGGGTTTCATGGGTCATTGCGAGGCGGCGTGCAAGCCGCCGTGGCAATCTAATATACTCCTCTAAGCAAATACGACCGTTTTGATACCTTGAACCAGGATCCTGTGTTCAAGATGGAGCCTCACCGCCCTGGCGAGTACCATCCGCTCAAGATCCTTTCCCTTGAGCTGAATGTCCTCCATGGAATCCCGATGGCTTATTTGCACTACATCCTGAGCGATAATGGGCCCTTCATCCAGATCTTCCGTAACGTAATGGCTCGTAGCCCCGATGATCTTTACACCCCGGTCATAGGCCTGCCGATAAGGTTTCCCGCCTGCGAAAGCCGGAAGAAACGAATGGTGGATGTTGATGACCCGGTTCCGGTACACTTCAATGAAACGGTCTGTAAGAATCTGCATATAGCGGGCAAGAACGACTAGATCGATTCTGGCCTCATTCAAAAGGGCTGTCTCCTTTTTCTCCTGGGACGCTTTATTTCGCGGTGTAATAGGGAAATGGGCAAAGGGTATACCGTAACCCTCCACCATAGAGCGAAGATCATCATGATTGCTGATCACGACGGAAATTTCCGCCTGGTATTCACCCATGCGGTGACGTAGGATCAGATCATGCAGGCAGTGGATGTGTCGCGAGACGAAAATCGCCATTCGCGGGATCCTGTCGGTAAAATGGAGCTCCCATTTCATGTTAAACTTCCTTGCCAGGGGTGCGAAGGTGCGATTGATGTCATCTCTTGCGATGCCGAATCCTTTAAGTTCCCACTCAATCCGCATAAAAAAAATCTTTCGGGTCCTGGAGGTATGCTGGTCGGCCTGAATAATGTTGCCGCCATGATGGAAAATGAAGTTTGAGATTCCGGCCACAAGCCCTTTCTGATCAGGACAGGACAAGAGCAGGATACCGTTGGCATTGGTCATAACTGGCTCCTTATCCGGCTTTTTATATAGGAAACCCATTGCAGGTCAAGGACAAAGATGATATTCCACCTCCCCTTGCTCCGAAGAGCATTCGGCGATAAAGAGGTTTAATGCATTACGACTCTTTGCTGATACACGTTGAAAAGCCGGGGCGCTATCTTGGCGGGGAAGTAAATGCCGTCAGGAAAGACTGGACGGAAAATTCCGTCCGTATAGCGCTTGCTTTCCCTGATGTATATGAAGTGGCCATGTCCCATCTCGGCCTGCAGATCCTGTACACCATTCTGAACAGCCGTCCGGGTATCCTTGCCGAGCGATTCCACGCACCATGGCCGGATATGGAAGGGCAGTTGCGCGCGGCGGGCATTTGCTTGGCATCCCTCGAAACCCGAAAGCCCATGTCGGCCTTCGATCTCATCGGTTTTTCCCTGCAATATGAGCTTTCCTTCACAAACGTCCTTGCCATGCTGGACCTAGGGAAAATTCCTTTGCGTGCAGCGGCGCGAACAGAACAGGACCCCCTGGTTATTGCCGGCGGCCCCTGCGCATTTCAACCCGCCCCGATGGCGCCATTTTTTGACGCCTTTGTGATCGGCGAGGGGGAAGAAGCCATCCTGGAAATCGCAGAAGTGATCGGGGATGCGAAAAAGAAAGGATGGCGGCGCAATGAGATGCTGGAGCGCTTATCCGCCCTTCCCGGAATATATGTCCCAGCCATCCACCTGGGTCCTGAAAAAATCCGCAAGCGTGTCCTTGCGAATCTTGATGACTGGTCTTTCACCGCGAATCCTATTATTCCGCTTATCCGGACAATCCATGATCGGATCGTCATTGAAGTCACCCGGGGCTGTACACGCGGGTGCCGCTTCTGCCAGGCTGGAATGGTCTGGAGGCCCGTCCGCGAACGTAACCCTGAGATGCTGCTCAAGATGGCCGACACTATGCTTTCCTGCACGGGGCACGATGAGATCTCTCTTCTATCCCTGAGCTCAGGTGACTATTCCCATATCGAACCCCTGATTGCATGTCTCATGGAACGCTATCATGCCAGAAGGGTGGCCCTGGCCCTGCCCTCCCTACGCCCGGAAACGCTGACCAAACGATTGATGGAAGAGATACGGCGCG
>JBEKJA010000413.1:0-3057 GCA_050011475.1 Syntrophales bacterium | reverse complement strand
ATATTTCAGATCGTCACCTGGACCATGCGCGCGATATTTCTTGGGCACACGGACATCTTCAAACCAGACATCGGTGTTCATATCCGCCGCCATACCGGCTTTCTGGTATGCTTTGCCTGCTGTAACGCCAAGTGAATCAGCTGGGACATAGATGAAAGCGAAATCATCAAGGTTGGTCGACCCTTTCTTCGTAGTACATACGACACCATACAGGTCTGCAACATCTCCTGAGTTCGTAGGCCATATTTTGTGGCCGTTAATCACCCATTCATCCCCGTCCAGTTTGGCGGTTGTCTGAATGGTCTTGCCCTGCATGCGGTCAATATTCTCAATGTCTGCCCCGCTGGAAGGTTCCGTCATGGCATTACTGCCGACATACAGCTCGGATCCACAGAATTTCGGGCCGAATTCTTTAATGAGCTCCATATTTCTGTGAGGTTTGAGCAGGATAGGCAGCATGGGCCAGATGGAACACAGAACTGCCACTGTAAAGCCTGAATCTATCCTTGCACCTTCCTCCGCAAGGACACAGATGAGGGTGGCGGGATCCGGCATGTCCATCCCACCTACTTCAGCAGGGTAAAATGCTGCACTAATACCGAGACCTACAAGAACTTCTTTGAGAAGCGGTTTGATGAGTTTGTGTTCTCTCCAGTCCTCGTCCACTTCCTGTCTGATAGGATAGTACCGGTCTTTCCCCCAATCTCTGAGCATCTTTCCAGCATCGATCATAAAGTCAGATACCCATTCCTTCGGCTTGATAAAATCGTCAATTGTTGGCATTGCGGCCCCTCTCTTTTTTATTTATCCCCATCCCATACAATCAGGATGGTTTTACAATTATGCCTTCCCCCGCATATCACCTTGTTCAGATGTTCCACACATAATCATCATTAACTTTTAAAACACAAAACCCCGCTATCTTTCTATCTCGGAGTTTCAATGATCAGGCCATAACAACCTCATAAAAAGTTGAAGGATCTGGGACTTTTATTTAGATTGCTATGTATATAAAATACTTGATATAACGATTTACAATAGAAATCTACTATGAAAATGAAATTTGTCTGCTAAACGCTTTCGGGAAGGAAGAAATCGCGGCTGTTTCTTATGAAGAATGATCTTCAGTGTATTGTAAACCATGAAGATTATGGATAGAAATTATTCATATTTGTCTTCATTCAATACCCGCCAATCTGTCGATGACGAATTTCACCGCGTCGTTGATGGGAAGATCATTACCCAGGACCCGATCGTTAAATGTTCCCTTCACCGTAAGTACTCTTGTTTCTGCCATGGAGGTCTCATCGAAAGGGGCGAGGTCGTTCCCATCCGACTTGACGGACACTGACAAAAGAAGTCTTGATTCAATTATTTAGTTCTTTATTAAAATCGCGGTTTTGCTAAGAAACACTTTAGGTCCTTCATCTGACGAGTCCAGCCTCTCTGGCCTGTCTGATGGTATCTTTAAACCCAGCGTATGAGACATGGAGTGGCGGTTCTACTATGAGAGCTCGCCCCTTAGGTTTTAATATAGATATTAATTCTTCAAAAAAATGCCTTTGATTTGGTAACTCGTGGACCACATAGAAAGCTAAAATAAAATCAACTTTTTCTGATACACCTATTCTGTTCTTTTCAGACTTATGAAGAGTAATACGTTCCTCAAGTTCCGTTCCTTGAATCTTGTCTCTCAACTTTTGAAGCATTCCCTCTTGTAAATCAGCTGCAATAATCCGACCGGATTTGCCAACCATCCGAGCCATTTCTATCGCAAAAAAACCTGGGCCACAACCTACATCGAGAATTGTCATCCCTTCTTTGACGTAGAATTTTAATATCTTCCTGGGGTTTTGTATCCATCTTCGGACTCTATTATCGAGGCCGCCAGCTATTTCAACCGGGCATACGCGATGTTTTCTATTGTTCAATTTATTACCCCATCCTCCATGCTCATCATCTTTATCAAGAAGGCCATCTTTACACATGTTGTCAATTAAACTTCATCTTACGGCAACTCAACAAAAACAGGCAAATCTAATAAAGGTCTCTGGCCTCTGGTGAATCAGTTCCGATCTCCAGCATATACACTAAATATCTACTTTTCCAGAGGTAGGCCAGCTCTTCGCCAACCAACCATATGCCCGTCGAGGATTGCTGTATTGCGATAGCCGTAAGCGGCTAATAGCCCCTTTGCAATATAGGCGCGTGGGCCATGCAAACAGGTTATTACAAGTTCGGTTTTTTTGTCATCCGGCAGATGTGCCGTTTTCAGCAATATCTTCAAAGGCGAAGCATGAATGGCGCCCGGTATATGGCCACGCCTGAATTCTATTCCAGTACGTGTGTCGATAATTAGTGGCGCTCTGTTCTTCTTGATTCGTTTTACTAATTCACTAGCTTTCACGAGTACTCCCCTTGATTTGATTCTACTGACGTATCCAATTAGTTGGTAGTCACCTTTTATAGTACTATTCGAATCAGCGATAAATTATCATTTTTGCTTCACAGCATAAACTACTTCCGATGGATAGGTCAGCTGGCTGACATATTCCCTTTTGATCTGATTAAATCCAAGAGACTCCAGATACGGCAGGACGTAAACACCTCTGCATCCACCAAGCCAGGCGGGATTCAGGCGGTAGACCACCTCCCATAGAGCATGATACCACCGCTCGCATACGGACATGTTTACCATGACCAATCGTCCACCCGGTCGCAGGACCCGTTTGAATTCGCCCAGAACTGTTTTAAAATCCTTCTCTGGCATCAGGTCGAACATGTAGTTGTTGATTACTATATCAAAACTTTCGTCAGGAAAAGCGATTGCATAAGCATCTCCAAGTCTCAGGCGGTAGTTTTTCATTCCCGTCTTAGCTGCCTTTTTCATGGCACGGCTTAGCATCTGTTCCGTGATATCGATCCCTTCGCTTTGACCTGATGGATTTGATTTGATGATCTCCGCGAAAGCCATCCCTGTTCCCACCGCTACCTCAAGCACAGACTCCCCATCTCGGATTGTTGCCAATTGCAGGCAACGGCTCCGCGCCCTTGACT
>JBEKJA010000412.1:0-3067 GCA_050011475.1 Syntrophales bacterium | reverse complement strand
CGCCGGACTTCCTCTTTCTTCGATTCAACAATCCGATTGAGAAACATGATATCTCCACCCACGTCATTGCGAGGAACGAGGTGACAAAGTAATCTTACCAACTGCACCACGCTCCTTGTTTTAGTTGGTTGCCTCAATGAGCAACCCCAGCTTCTTTGCCGCCGCCCCGCTGTCGATGCAATCTTCCGCTATGGCGACACCATCCTTGACAGTCCCGGCTTTGCCTCCCGCGACGATGGCAAGAGCCGCATTCAAAAGGATTATTTTCCTCCGTGGTCCATTCGCACCCATCAGGATATCCTTCGTGACCTGGGCGTTGAACGATGCATCCCCGCCACGCAGCGACTCCCCTGAATAAATTTCTCCGAATACACCCTCAGGACTGATGTTGTATGTCGTGATCAATCCGTCTTTCAGTTCCGAAACTCTTGTCTCCGCTGCAATCGTAGCTTCATCAAGTCCATCCATCCCATGAACGATAAAAGCATGCTTTGTCCCAAGATTTCTCAGTACACCGGCAAACATTTCCGTTAATTTCGGATCATAGACCCCGATCAGCTGGGATGTCGCACCGGCAGGATTCGTGAGTGGACCAAGCATATTAAAAATTGTCCGTATGCCGATTTCACGGCGCGGTCCGATGGCATATTTCATCGCTCCATGAAGCTTTGGAGCGAAAAGAAATCCTATACCGATCTGCTGAATGCATTCTTCCACAATCTCCGGGCCGATATCGATGTTAACGCCAATGGCTTCCAAAACATCGGCGCTCCCGCATCTGCTTGACACAGCCCTATTGCCATGTTTCGCTACGGTTATGCCCGCCGCCGCCACAACAAAGGCTGTAGTTGTCGATATATTGAATGTATTGCTCCCATCACCACCGGTCCCGCACGTATCGACGATAATCGATGAACAGGCATTGATACGAGTGGCCTTTTGTTTCATGATACGGGCTGCGCCGGTTACTTCATCGACCGTTTCCCCTTTGATTCTCAAGGCGGTCATGAAAGAGGCAATCTGAGATGGTGTTGCCTTCCCTTCCATGACTTCCTCCATGACGCGCATCATTTCAGGCTCCTGGAGTCCCTGCCCGTCAACAACTTTTGCAATGGCTTCCCGTATCATGACCTGCTCTCCTTTCTCACATGGATATCGAGAAAATTACGTATGATTCTTTTCCCATTAGGGGTTAGAATTGATTCCGGATGAAATTGTATCCCTTCAACGGCATATTGCCGATGCCTGATCCCCATGATTTCCCCATCCTCCGTCTTTGCGCTGATCTCCAGGCAATCTGGCATGGTAAAGCCATCCACAATCAGGGAATGATAGCGTCCCGCCATGAATGGATTGGGCAGCCCTCTGAAAATGGTTCGCCCATCGCTGAGAATCGAAGATGTTTTGCCATGCATGACCCTCTGCGCTCTCACAATATCTGCGCCAAAGGCGTATCCGATCGCCTGGTGACCAAGGCATACTCCCATTATGGGAATCGTCCGGTGAAATGCCTTGATCACCTCCACCGTGATACCTGCCTCCGCCGGTGAGCATGGACCAGGTGAAAGGAAAATCGTATCCGGCTCCATGGCCTCAATATCTGCAGCAGCAATCTGGTCATTCCGGTATACGGTCACTACCTCCCCCAACTGGCCCAGGTACTGGACCAGGTTATAGGTGAAGGAATCGTAATTATCGATCATCAGTATCATTTCATACCCCCTGTTCTACAATCCTCTTTCCGCCATATGGACTGCCTGCATCAATGCCTGGCCTTTGTTGATGGTTTCCTGGTATTCCAATTCTGGGTCGGAGTCGGCCACGATGCCGGCACCCACCTGAATGCTTATCTCACCGCCCTTGATCAGCATGGTCCGAATAGTGATGCAAAAATCCATGTTGCCTTCAAAACTAAAGTAACCCACGGCACCGCCGTAAGGACCCCGGCGCACCGGTTCAAGTTCGTCAATGATTTCCATCGCCCTGACTTTGGGCGCACCTGACAGGGTTCCAGCCGGAAACGTTGCCCTTAAAACATCGAAGGCATCCTTTCCATCGGCAATGTGCGCCTGAATATTGGAGACGAGGTGCATGACATGAGAGTATCTCTCAACAGCCATTAATTGATTGACCTGGACACTTCCAATTCTGGCGATTCTTCCAAGATCGTTTCTTCCCAGGTCGACGAGCATGACATGTTCAGCCCTTTCCTTTGGATCCTGAAGCAGCTCATCGGCAAGCATCCTGTCCTCAAGTTCGTTTTTCCCTCGTTTCCTGGTTCCTGCGATAGGCTTGAGTTCCACGACCCCCTCTTCCATGCGCACCATCACCTCCGGGGAGGAACCAATGAGAAAGGTGTCATCAAGCTTCAGAAAAAAAAGATACGGAGATGGATTAATGAACCGCAGCGCCCGATAGAGGTTCAGCGGCTCAATACTGCTTTTGCGCACGAAGCGTTGTGAAAGAACGACCTGAATAATGTCTCCGGCCAGGATATATTCTTTGGCCCTGGTTACAGCGTTCATGAAATATTTCTGCGATGGAAGTGACCGAAAAACCACGTTTGTTTTCTCTTCGGGATGCTGCTTCACTTTATCCACAGGCATTTCCAGGAGCTTGATAAGATCTTCGATTCTGCGAATTGACTCTTCATAAACTTCTCGAAGATCATCATTCCCATTAACCCTGGCACAGGACACAATCTTGATGATGTGCCTCACATTATCAAAAATCATCGAAGTGTCGGTGACCAGGAAAACCGCATCGTTGTCTTCAAATCCGTCCTTTTTCTTTTCCGGCAGATTTTCGAAATAGCGAACAATATCATATCCCAGAAAGCCGATCGCCCCACCGTAAAATCTGGGCAACCCTTCTACGGCAGCCGTACGATAATCATCCAGGATGTTCTTCAGGTACATCAGGGGATTTCCCCTGTGCTGAAATGAACGGGTTTTCCCATTCTCTTCGATGAGGATATCATTCCCCCGCACCCTGAACACCATAAGCGGATCTGATCCGAGGAAGGTATATCGCCCCCACTTCTCACCCCCCTCGACACTCTCCAGCA
>JBEKJA010000411.1:0-4167 GCA_050011475.1 Syntrophales bacterium | reverse complement strand
AACATGACTCCCAATGAGGTTTACTGGAACACCATACCGAAGTTTAAGGAAGCGGTATGAACCAGGGCAGCTATCCACTTATAACCTACTGCAGGTTGTCTAAAGAACCTAGACCACCTCTGTCATCTGCGCAGTCTTAATTATTGTTATATCAACGAGAAAGCTTTGGCGGCATAATTCATTGGCCTTAGTGGGGTTAAGTATATTGTGTTTATTTACAGTAATGAGAACAACATCCATATGTAATATTGGTTTTGTTGCAGATTCGAAGAGCGAAAGGAATTTTAGGCTTACCGACATCATAGAGTTTTTCGGCATACTCGGTATTTTTATTAATGCAGCAGTTATTCATAAAAGGGAATAGAAGTGTTTATGCTCATAACAACTGTAATCTTTTAATTGGATATGGAAGTCTTGTAATTGGTGACCTTCAAATTATCTATTAACTGCTCTTGAGAAATTTATACTTGAGAATTTCATTTGCTTCTTCCTAATGGTCATTTATATTTTATATTTGGCCGTTTATATTTCAGACATAAATAGACTATCAGACATCACACGTTAGACAATGCACTTACGAAGAAAACAGAATCGCACTTTGAGGCTTGTCTAAAATGCTGGAAATGTTTATATGGGTGCTGAAGTCATCTCTTAGTTTTTTTAATCCAATTCGTCCAAAACCATTTGAAGATATACAATTTTCGTATTGATTCCCCATATCCAGTATTGCAACATGACGAATATAGATGATTTTTCAGAAGTATCTTGACTTTTAAATGTAATGCAATGTATCACATAACCTGTAGCTTGGCAATATATCGCAGGTTTTCTCATCTTGATGTGGTGAATGGCAGAACTCTAACTTAACATGTGGTACAAGTACCAAGGACGAGTCGGTTTTTGATCCAAAACCATTTGAAGACGTACACTAGATAGAGATCAATAAAGGGTTAAGGTTCGATGTTGGATGCAAATAATTAAAACCTAGTTACAAGTTGCAGATGAACACTTAAGGGCTGAAGGTTTACGATTTACGAAGAGAAAATACTGAAGACGGAATAACCTACGGGCTTATGCACGCCATATTCTAGGTGATAAACCTGCTGACTCAGTGATGTGCTTCCTGTGCAGTCTGTATTTCTGGAAGATCCATTGGTATTGGCCACACTTTAAAAGACCACGCAGTTTTCAGGAGAAGGTGTTTAATCGTATGCTTTTCGATAGGGCTCCCCTATGGACAATGTTCTCGGACAAACTGCGTGTGCGGGATTATGTGGCCAGCATAGTTGGAAGCGAGCACCTGGTTCCACTACTTTGGACCGGAGACACGCCTGAAGAGATACCCTTTGATAAATTACCCTTGAAGTTTATTATTAAGACTAATCATGGGTGTGGTTATAACATTATTGTCAAGGATAAAACACGACTGGATCAGAAAAAAGTGATGCGGCAGTTGAAGAAATGGCTCTGCGAGAATTTCTGCGAAGACAAATTCCTTGGAGTAGAGTGGGGCTATAAGAACATAAGACCAATCATCATGGTGGAATCATTTCTGGAAAACAATGGTAGAGTGCCCGAGGATTATAAGTTTTTTTGTTACTCCGGCCAAGTGGAGTTTTGTAAGTTTGACTTTGATCGATTTGAGGATCATTCAGAGATATTTTTTAATAAAAATTACGATCGACTGGATCTTTACGGGCGAGGAATAAAGCAATATCATGGCAAATTTGTGCTTCCGGATAATTATAAAGACATGGTTCGAGTGGCTGAAAACCTTGCACAGGGCATCAATTTTATAAGGGTGGATCTGTACAATGTTGGCGGTCGAATATACTTCGGTGAGTTAACTTGCTATCATGGCGGAGGAACTATAAAAATTTCTCCCAGAAAGTATGATTTTCTTTTTGGCGAGAAATGGATAATACAGTAACCACGATTGGATCAGGTATAACTGGAACCTGGTTGAATATCCGTAAGGTATGGAAATAATGAGCAAAGAGGTTTTTTATGGGGAATGTTGATCTTAAAGGTTTTAAGCATTTAATGACTCTGAATGTTGATGGTCCTTTGCATAATGCCCACTATTTTTTAATAATATCAAAATTAATGGAAAAAATTCATTCAAGAATACCACGGGAGAATTATAATCTGTCTAAAATCGCGACGCCAGTGGAATACAGGGAAGAGTTTTTTAAAGGCGAGAACCATAAGAGAGCAGTTTTGTTTTTACTAACAAACGGTTGTGAATGGGCGATCAAAGGCGCACATGGCTGTACCATATGTGGGCATCTAGCAAAACAAACCAAGTCCTTGGAACCAATAACTGCTGAAGACTTAATTTCTCAGTTTATTGGAGAATTCGAAAAAATTAATTTTAAAGAGGAGCCCATATTTAATCTTTATAATAATGGGTATTTTTTTAATGAACATGAAATACCAGAGAAGGCCAGAATTAAAATGTTCAAGAAAATCAATAACAATAAAGACATTAAAATGATCGTCTTGGAAACCCGTCCGGAGTTCATCACTGACAAATTAATGGAACAAACTAAAGCTTTAATGCCTGATATCCATGTAGAAGTAGCGATGGGTCTGGAGACGATTGATGATTTTAAAAGAATGATTTCCGTGAACAAGGGTTTCACACTTAAACAATATGATGAGGCGATCCAAATCATTCTAAAATATCATTTATATCCAAGGAGTTATGTCCTTTTAAAGCCCCCGTTTTTCAGCGAAAAAGAAGGTGTTGATGAAGCGATTAATACCATTAAGCATGCCTTTAACGCAGGGTCCTTCACCGTGTCCCTTGAGGCATGTACCTATCAAAAATATACACTTACGGAATACCTTTTTGATAATGGCCTTTATCAATTACCAAAATTATGGTCAATACTTGATGTGGTTAAAAAAACCCATCATTTAGGAAAATTAATTGTTGGACTATTCCAATTTTATCCTTCACCCGAGCATGTCCCTTACAATTGCAACAAATGCAGTAACCGTGTGCTGGATGCCATTAAGGACTACAATAGAACGTTGCAGATTAAAGCGCTTGAAGACATCGACTGCAATTGCAGAAAAAACTGGGAATATGAACTTCATTATAATCCTGAAACATTCCAGAATAAATTGGAAGCATTTAGAAAAAAAGTGATTGAGGATGACTTACTTGATTCATAATCAAAAAAAACAAAAGATACTAGTTCTTGATGACGTTTTCACGGTTTGTCAGTTTGATAGGAAAGCAAAGATAGATTTAAACTCTTTCGATCATAAAGGTTTTTTTAGCGTCACTTTTACGGATGAAGAGATCTCAATTGTAACAAAAGAGGATCTCGGAACGAATTGTAGTAAAATCGAAAAAAACTGGAAGTGTTTGAAGATCAAAGGACAATTAGACTTTAATCTGATTGGGGTCATCCATAACATTTTGGACGTTTTAATGAAAGCCGAGGTCAGCCTATTTGTTATTTCTACTTATAATACTGACTATATTTTGGTCCGCGAGAATATGCTTCATAAAGCTTTAGAAGCTTTAAAGAACAATGGTTATGATATTGAATTCGCTTCTGTAGAGCTGGCCTGGCAAAACTTACGGCACTAATAATAATTTAAAAGGTGAATAAAAGTCTAGGCCAATTCTCGAATCACAAGTCAAACCCAGCTCTGCACTGCCTACGCCGGTTGGGGCTTAGTAATTTCCCTCAAGCGTCTCATTCAGAATCAACTTGTCAAGGGTTAGGGGTTAGCTCTGCCACCGCTCGCTTCAAACGGGTATTCTCCTTCTCTAAATCCTTCAATCACCTAGCCTGCGTAACCTTCATCCCGCCATACTCTTTCCGCCAACGGTAATAGGTCTGCTCCGATATTATAGTGGACATTAAAAACATTCACTCAAACTCTTACAGGGGTAATGTGCTAATGCCGCAATGGATGTGGATAAGTATATGGTGTGTAGGTGATTCCATCACCATCCGTACTCCAAGTGTTTGTTGCAGTGCATTTATATAGACTTCCAGTAATATTGGCGGTATGACTTGCCCCAATGTAGTTAGTCAAATTACTGCAAAGTGTAGTATCAGATGTTTTCCAATAGGCATCATTTACAGTGCATGTTCCCGGTAATGTTGAACCACAACCCAATACACCAGGGGTAGTGGACTC
>JBEKJA010000410.1:0-3101 GCA_050011475.1 Syntrophales bacterium | reverse complement strand
ACGGCTATTAACTTCAGCATTGCACTGCACGTTTTTCTTATAGGCTGGTTTACATGGTTATGGGTTGTCAACCGTGGTGCGTCTCCTCTCGCAGCAGTAATCTCCGCGGTATCGATCATGTTTTCCGGCGCTTATTTTTTCCATATTTTTGCAGGGCACCTCCCAAATTTATGCGCCATGCCATGGATTCCGCTACTTCTGCTTTCACTGGACGGTATCTTGAGGCAGCCATCACGGGGCTGGGTGCTTCTTGGCATTTTTGCACTAACCAATGAAATACTGGCAGGTCATCCCCAATATGTTTATTACACAGCAGTCACGATTTTTCTATACCTGCTTTTTCATCTCCATCAATGTCAAAATATCAAACGCACAATGGTCGGCCTGGTTTTTCTGTCTCTGGGGAGTCTTCTAATACCGGTTGTGCAGATTGCCTGCGGCATCGAAGCATCACTTGAAAGTGTCCGATCTCAGGGTGCATCTTTATCATTTGCCACCATGTTTTCTTTCCCACCCGAAAATTTTCTGACCTTCATATCGCCCAGGTTTTTTGGCGATATGATGCATCTCCCCTATTGGGGAAGAAATTATCTCTGGGAGATGTGCCCTTTTATTGGAGTCATAGGATTTATTTTTGCCCTTTCCGGGGCTGTTTTCGGAAATCGCCGGGATAGTCTGCCTTTGATATTGCTCATCCTGGCATTATTGATCCTGGCCTTGGGACACCTGACCCCCATTTTTGGCATTTTATACCATTATTTGCCTGGATACTCCCAGTTTCGGGGCGCCTCCAAATTTATTTTTTTTGCATCTTTACTCATGGCTCTTCTCGCAGGTCTTGGCGCCGATCGAATATTCAGGGAAAACAAAATCCCATCGGGTCTCGGTATCGTTTGCCTCGCCGCCGCAACAATCCTATTAATGACAGCTTTCCTGCTTCATAGCCAGTTGCAGGGTTCCATTTTCTACAAAAGCTGGCATCAATGGTTCCTTTCTCTTGCCACCAGCGGTGAGTCCTATTTACCTGTGAAGCTGACAACCAATGAACCATTCATCGAGGAGGCGGTATATTTCTCTGCAAGGTCACTCCTCAATACGGCAATGGCCCTTTTCGCATTTTCTCTACTGGTTTTTTCATATCGCTATTTCCGGGCAGCAAAATATTTGATGGTCATGCTGGTATGCACAGAAATGCTGTTTTTTGCCGCTTCCATCAGACCGACTTTCCAAATCCCCGATCGAATTGATATGAAAATCGCTTCTTTCATAGCCGGATATCAGGGGGATTACCGCATATTGAACATCAATCATCCCAACAGCGCCATGTCCATGGGCACAAAGGACATATGGGGATATGATCCCATCATACCGCTTCGCTATGCCAGATTCATGGCTGCAACGCAGGGCATTGACCCTGAAAAAGCAAGCCAGTATATCGACTTCCGGCAATATCATCGCTTATATGGCATACTGCGGCTCAGATTCATCATGAATCTCCAGGGAAACAGCATCGAAATTCACGAATGCAAGGATTTTATGCCGCATTATACCCTGATCCAACAATATCAGGTTTTCGATAATTGGCATAAGATTCTGGAAACGATGCTGAAACCCTCCTTTGATCCTCGCAGAACGGTAATTCTGGAAAATAATCCTGACAGCTTCCCGGTCACCGCTGGAAACTGGCATGGTGGCTCGATACGCCTGGTAAAGGATACTGCAAACGATTCAATTGTTGAAGTCGACACCAAAGATCCTGCCATACTGTTGGCCACAGATAGTTACAGCAAAGGATGGCATGCTGTCGATCTGACCAATCAGAACAGGCATTACAGCGTTCTTCCGGCAGACTATACGCTCATGGCAATACCGCTTCAGGCCGGCAACCATTTGATACGCATCGAATATAAACCGTTGAGCTTCAATATCTCTTTATGGATTTCAGTCATTGCCTTATCTTTGTATATCCTTATCTCGATCCACTGGCTGGCGACTGTCGCTATGGAACGCGGTAGGAACTGATAGACTTTGGAAATGATCAGCGGCCAGATTCAACCCCTGCTGGCGGAATGATTCCGAAATCAGGGAATACGCGGTTTTTTGCGGTCCACCTGTGATTATGGATTTCGTCGTCTCCTTCCTTGCCAGCCTACTTCGACCCATCTTTAACAGAATCCTCGCATAATCAAGATGATACACGGCGACGGACGCATCAATGGTAAGAGCCCTTCGAATCAACTTTTCTGCAGCAGTCAAATCGCCTGCCTCCATTTTTACCTGTGCCATGGCATCGTACGTATCGGCATAATCCGGTACGATCTCAATGGCTTTTAAATAATTGCCATACGCTCTATTCGATTCACCATTTGCCCGGTCACACCGCCCAAGGTAGAAGTAAGTCTGGGCTTTCTGATCCTTTCGCGCGTCTTCCCTGAAATCAAGGGATCTCTGAAGTCTAGCACATGCCTCCCGCTGGTCACCGCCATCCCACAAAACGATGGCTAAATTATGGAGTGGTCGATGGAGAACTGGTGCTTTCTCTACATTGTCGGCCCATAGGGATAGTTCTGTTCCAAATATACTATTGTACGTATAAGCACCTATCCCCACCGTGATGAGAATAATTACAGCGGCAACTCCAACAAGCCATCTGAATAATCTCCCGGCATTTTTATTATTCACCGCTGCAACAACGATGCGGGCAATGGGAACGAAAAAAAGCATGGCGGGCAAATAGTTGCGGTGTTCAAAGACGATCTCCAAACCGACGAAGGATCCCTCGATCGCATGGTTTATCAGGAAGAAAAGGATGCAGAATGAAACAAGCGGCCTTTTCACGGCAATGACTATACAGCCCATTATAATCGATAAAAGCAGCACGATGGAAGGAAGCGTGGTCCACGGATGCAATAGATCGGTGGATAATGCTATATCGTGGAGCAGCGTAAACCGGGATGTAATCGGATAGAGCAGCAGGGTAAAATAGAATATGATGACTCTTGGTTCGGTTAATACACGCTGCCACATTGTGAAGGGACGATCAGCATATCCATGGCTAAGTGCGGGAATCATCCTGATGATATAATATAGAAATAAGATCC
>JBEKJA010000409.1:0-3636 GCA_050011475.1 Syntrophales bacterium | reverse complement strand
GCTAACGTCATCAATCATCAAAAATGAACTGTTATGAATTGCAGCGAAGAATTCTGTGTCGCCATAAAATATGTACGGGCAGAGCTTATATCCTGATTGCTTTTGGTTCTGAGAAGCAAGGGGGGGGATGAAGTGTTATTCAGGATTTAATCTTGGTCATTTCTTTCTCCTACAAATCCTTCCTATACCCTTGTAATGGAAAGTGAGGATTTCTGCTTGAAATAAGTGCCGGGCATTTTTGTATTAAGCTGCTTAAGCCGCGTATAGAGGCTATGACACAAGCTCCTGATATGGAAAATATCGCTTTGAATAAATTGTCCTCTTCCGATGATTTCTTTGAAGCGCTATCGGCGTGAAGGGAAAAAGAGTGCTTCATTTTAAAGGGGAGTGATCAATCAGGACGTCAGTTTTCGATAAATTTTAGGAAGTTGCCGTGGCAGCACCAAAGTTTCATCAATGACCAGATATCGGGATGCAGGCATCATTCTTCGCAGATAATCATGGCCTGCCCGATCAATTGTAATGCAAAACGTAAAAATATTGTTTTTTGACGCCTCTTCAAGAGCGGCCATTGTATCCTGAATGGCATACTCTTTATCGGTGCGATCATTGCCATAATCACTGTCCTGAGGGTACCCATCACTGATCAGAATAATGTTTTTAATCCTTGACTCCAAACGTGACATTTTTTCTATGGCATGCCGAATCACAGGTCCCATACGGGTGGAACGCTGGGGTTTAATATTCTCAATTCGTCCTTTTACCGGGTCTCCATAATTTTCCTTGAAATCTTTCACACAATAAAAATCCACATCTTTGCGCCCATATCCTGAAAATCCGTATATGGCATATTCATCGCCGATTTCTTTGAGAGCTTCCGCCATCACGACAAGTGCTTCCTTTTCAATATCTATTACTTTCTTCTCCGAATTCCACCCGGACGAGAAGACGGCATCACGCCCATTGTCAATTATTGCCTGGTCGGTCGATGCGCTCATATCAACCAGAAACAGTGTTGCATAATCGCGATCTTTTCTGAGCTTCTCTATATATACTTTTTCTGAGGGCGACCGACCTGCCCGACGATCAATGGAAGCTTCTATCGCGGCATTAATATCAATTTCTTCTCCTCTTTCCAGGTGCGTGATTTTTCTTAAACGTTCCGGCTTGAGCATCTGAAACTGTTTTCTCACCTCTGCCACTAGGTCAGAATAGCTTTCAAGGGTCCTGTCTACAAACGCTGTTGATCCCACCTTAACTTCCTTTTCTTTCAATCGGCACCACCTGACATGGTAACGGCAGATTTTATAATCCCATTCATCATAATAATAGCTTTCCTCCGCATGGATTCCTTCCAGGTCATTTTTAAGAAATCGAAGTTGGTTTTTCAGCTTCGATTTTATATTTTTTTCTGGAATGGATTTCTTCAGCCCATGCAGGTCTTGTATAAACAGTCCTTGATCGACTTCGCCTTCCTCCTGTTCCTTGCTCACTTCGATCTCTCTGTCAAAAATGCTTTCAAACAGTTTTCCAATGGAATCCGGAGAAAGCGGAATTCCTTTATTCATCTGATCAAGCAGGTTTTCTATTTCATGCAAACAAATCTTCTTCCTGACGAGGTCAGGAAGAAGATCTCCCCAGTGGGGCAATGGCTGGACTGCACGGCTAGTTTCCTCTTTTGAAAGATTATGGCCATCAAAATTCGCCCCTCCCTCCTGAAGAAATGGCCGGGCCGTTGATTGAACTAACTCACGGCTGTGTTCTTTCGAAATCCATGATACCTGAAGGTTCCATATTTCCATCAGGTAATTATAAAGAAAGACCGTAGCTCTTGCGGACTCTCTGACAGTCATACCATCTTTCAGAACGGGTAAAACAAGTGGGAATACATTATCCCAATGGCCGGATAGATATTCCGGAACGGATTCTACGGGCTGATCGAAGATAGCCTGCCGAATAATCAACTCCATCAATGCTTCTGTTGGCGGAAGAGATGTTACGGCAGGTCTCTTCTGCAGGACGGTTCTGAGAAATGATTTCATGTCTTTTCTCAACCCCCGATATTCGCGTCGAATGCAGTGATCTATCCTGATACCTTCCAGGATTCTGAACAGATTCCTGGATAGTATTTTTCCGGGGAAGAGATGGAAGAAGGCCTCAAGAGGGGAGATTTGTTTATCGTGATCAGGAAGTCCCCTCAAACAGATGTTTAGATGATCCGATGAAAAAAGATCTATTACTGATGAAAGCCTGAAATCGAAGGTGCCAAATTCCAGATAGCCCGCTTGCCACATAACGGCCAGCTTATATGCCATGAAGTTAAGATCATATGATTGATACTCTCTCATGACCTCAGGCAAAAAGATATTGTCTCCATCCGTACATGGTATAGCAGTCAAAAAATCGTGTCTGTTTGCAGCCTTTTCATCAAGAGGGCCTATTCCAATGTTTCTACCCGTGACAGCTTGGGCAAAGAGTCTCAGAAGCCGCAAAACGTCCCTTAAAATAACCTCTGATTCCTCATACTGAATGGAATTTTGAATGTTATCCTGGAATCGAATTGCTTCGCTTTTCATGGAAATATCGCATGTATTACTTCCCGTATTGCCTTCTCCACCTCAACGTCATCGGTCACAGCCTGTGACACGGCCACTTCACAAGCGCGCCGGGATTCTATTCCCTGGACCATCAATTGGCCTGCGTAAATAAGCAGCCGGGTCGAGACTCCTTCCTCCAATCCTTGATCCCGAAGGTTGCGGACCTTCTCGCCCAACCTTGCCAGGTCTTTGGCCGCTTCGATATGAATGCCACATTCATGGGCGATAATCTTGGCTTCCAAATCCTGCGGGGGGTAATGAAATTCGATGGCAATAAAGCGCTGGCGGGTGCTATGTTTCAGGTTTTTCAGAACACTCTGGTATCCAGGATTATATGAGATTACCAAAAGAAATCTCTCATGAGCTTGAAGAATTTCTCCTTTTTTCTCCATCGGAAGAATTCGTCGATGATCAGCAAGCGGGTGGATAAGGACAGTGGTATACCCAGACTGTTTCTTCAGCTTTCAGGAGATATCTTCCGACAAGGTCTGAGCCGGTTAAATCTTCATGACATGCTACGGTAATCAGCGGGAGCGCCATTCCCGCTTCTTTCCCCAGCCGGTATGTCATGTATTCAACGAAGCGGGTCTTGCCGCATCCGGTTGGACCTTTAAGTAGTACAGGCAACCTGGCTTTATATGCCGCGGAAAAAATCTTTTCTTCGTCCCCGATAGGCAGGTAATACGGCTCATCCAGAATGATGTACTCTTCGAATGGCTTTCCGGTCTTCACGTTCATAATTTGTCATTAGCAAATCTATCGTCAAATGAACAGGGAAATGACATCCGGAGGAGAATTCTTATAGTCCTTCAGCACTTGATTTGTCAATCCACGGATATGTGGACCGACATTGCCCAGATAACATCATTTTAAACCATTCCCCTGGCCATTATTACAGTTTGAAAGCTTGCATAAATCATAAATGGCAGTGTCAAACGATTTCAGGAAGTAACACATTTGCTTGGATGGACTGAGTTTGTTTGCGAGATGCAAGGGAGGGGGGGATGGCCAAGATTAAGCCCAGCAGTTTTCCTGCTGA
>JBEKJA010000408.1:0-3111 GCA_050011475.1 Syntrophales bacterium | reverse complement strand
GATCATACTCCGGAACATATATATACTGTGGTTGTGAAGGAATGATCTCGATATAGTCTCCTGCGATAACAACAGTTTGTTGACTGGAGCTCTCCAGGTTGCCGGCGTCTCTCGCCTGCCATCTGAGACGTTGGATCGACCTTGTTACTTCTTCCGGCTGGTTGAGAAAGGCATCTCCCAAATCTGCTGTCCAATCCATATTCCCAGTCATCATGTTCAGAATGTTCGGATAGTGGGCAATTGCCTTGACGGACTCATCCCAATTCTGACCCTCAATGCTTGACACACTACCGCCGCTATTCAGCCATGCTTCCGCATCGGTAATTTCATCCGGATACGTCGAGGCTGGCAGCATCTGCGCTAGCAGAGGGTCTGGGTAGAGAGCAATCGGTGCAAGAAGGTTATCAAGCTCCTGATCCGTGTATAAGTATGCGGGGGAAGCATTACTCTCTCCGGCCTGAATTAACAAGAGAGCCGACAGGCACACAACAAAAATAAGCAGAAAGCCTTTTATGCCGATCCTATTCATACTCTCAATTCCTTCCTCTATTTTTTTGGGGATTGCTGGTGGACACCTGCTGCTCTGGTGGAAATTTGAGCCAAGCAGACAAGTTGCTCCCGATACTGGTTAAGTTCTTATTCTCCGTTTGTCGCCTAGTTGCCCGATGTTGCCACAATATTGCATTACCACATCCATTGATTCTGCAGACTTGGGTGATACTTTGGTAATTTATTCGCTGATTTTATATCATAACTATTGAGAAACTTGTATTAATTATTATCATACTAAATATTGTATATTAATCAATTCTGAAAATTTTATGACTTCAGGAAGAAAGAGCAGCTCGAATTTCATATACTAGGTGCCGTTTTCTTAGTGAGGAGAACACTACATTTCACTCATGACGGAAGGCAGTGACCGAACCGGCTATCAGGCCGGCCATTGCAGGTCCAAGATCACGGATAGTTGCAATTGCCCCTGCAATATGGAATCCGCTTATTGTTCCATAAACGGATAGCCCCCCCAAACAGGATCGTCAGGATAATTTTATTATGCTGCGAAATCGTCCTCTCAAGAATCTCCGTATAAAACCAGCTTCGTGTGAGAATATAGGCTATAACCATCATGACAGCCATGCTGTTGATCAGATTGAAAACTTTTTTCGTAATGAAATCCATAAAGCTTCTCCGGATATTTGAAATAATCATATAAATATAGGTATATTATAAGTAATTAATTCATAAAAATGTAAGTATAAAACCTTAAAAACAAAAAATGAATTGAAATATTTGTGACCGGGGAATAAAGAAGAGAAAAGGAGGATGAATATGAAAAGGGTGATTCATTCCATTAATAGACTGCTGGTCATTGTTATTGTCTTTGCACTGGTTGCTGCATTGCTGCTGATCATCAATATTGCCCAGAATGGACCTTCAGTCTGGAACCAGGAAAAGATGGAAGACATTCTGGGTGTACCCGCACAGGATGCCACCGTTGCCGATATCAGGAAACTTGGTAAATCGGGGGTGATGCAGCTCTTCCTAGCTGCCACTGCACCTCCTTTGAAATCCATGGCCGGCGAATACCGGGCAAGGGTTATCAAAGTCGGTATCCTGGGTCTTCCATTTGAATATTCCACTCGATACCTGTTTGGCCCTGGCCGCTGGACCGGCAAAGCCTTCTATCCTTCCAACACAGAAGAGGGCCGTGGCTACAATCTCTTCAGCGCCACGGGAAAAGATGGCCAAAAGACGGTTTATCGGACACGCAGGATGAAAACATATATAGCCATTTCAAATATTGATAAGAATAAGGATTCTTTTCACCTCGACTATAGCGCTTACAACCGGGGTCCCATCGGCACTTTGCATGGTGAAATCCGTAAAATCAACGACGACATCTACCTTGGGATGGAATATTCATCTCTTGCGGGCGGTGCGTTGAATCCACTTCCATTTGTGGTACTGGGGCCATCGACCGGATGGGTGGGAACATCTGAAGAAGAATAGAGGGATTCATTGATGGATGTTCATAGGTGCCGGATGCAAAACAATCTTTTGCTTTGACTTATTGCTCCTGGCAATCAGGTAGCGATCATAGATAGAGCGGATGACCTCATTGCCAAGGGATTTTAGCTCGTTTGCATGATATCCTAGCGGGTTCAGCTTTCTATATTGTTTGGGGGGATAATCGGCAAGGATTCTCTTTCGGCTCACCACCAGGATCTCCCGGTTGCCGTCCCGGCGAATTTCCAGGATATACTTGCTCTTTCTACAATACTTCAGGAAACCATTTACCTTCATGACGAGATACTCATGATTCAGCAGTGCCGAATCAATATGGGGCAGGACACGGGCTTTGACCCGCTTATGGATATCATGAGTAATCCTTTCCACTGCCGCAATGAATTTTTCCTTCTCAATGACAATCGTTTCTGAGGCGTCTTCTTTGATCTCCGCCAGGTGCTTCAGATAGAAGGCCGCAATCTGGCTGAATGTAATCGTATGGAGCCTCTGAAGCGTTTCGTATAGAGCCCGGTTGAATTCTTCCCTCGGTTTTCTCATGAAAAACGGCTTGCCCACCTTGATGAAAACATCCTTCGATCCCTTGACAAGGCGGTCCACTTTCACGTTAATGGGAAGAACATAAACTTTCCTCTTTGCGGTCTGGAAGGAGCTCTCCACCACCTGATAAGCACCGCTCCGAATCTTCTTGAGGCCGCCGAACCCCCAGGTTGTTCCTTCAGGAAAGATCAGGGTGGACAGGCCCTGAACAGCCCCTTCGCGAAATCGATCGATCTGACCGGATATGGCATTTTTCAGTTCCTGCTTTTTCATATGGATCTGCTCGATGAACGGCCTTTCTATCGATCTGAGATTCATGGTTCGGAAAACCGCCATGGGTATGCCGGTCTTGTCAATCAAAAAAAGAAGCGATCTGACAAACCGATTATTCCGGGCAAAATTTGAGGATAGATAGCGGCCGCTGAGGAATTCGTTCTTCACCATGATAAGAAAATTCGGCTTGGGCCTCAGGGCGTAATACACTCTTGAGAGTGAAGGCACTTCGGAGTAGCTGTCATGGGTTACGGTAAACAGAACGGGTGTCGG
>JBEKJA010000407.1:0-3114 GCA_050011475.1 Syntrophales bacterium | reverse complement strand
CACATAAGCCGCCGTGGCAATCTTAGAATGCTTTTTTAGTTGGTAAGATTACCGCGCTTCGCTCGCAATGACAAACAAGGGAGCTCGTAATGACAAAAAGAGGGAGTTACAATAATGACGGGGGAAAACGATATTTGCTTTGTATGAATTACCCCGGTACGAAGTTTGACACAACGATGTCCCTGGTCCGCTTTACCAGATCCTCGAGGTTCTTTTCCGAGTAACCATCCGTTTCAATCGGATCGGCCACAACAACCCGGATCTTCCCCGGTGTAATCGTCCAACTGCCTTTTGTCATGATTTTCCTGCTGCCGTTGACCGTAATTGGGAGAATAGTCAGCTTTTTCACAATGGCCATGACGAAAGCGCCCTTTTTAAAGTCATGAATCTTTCCGTCGCGTGACCGTGTCCCCTCAGCGAAAAAAATTATACCGGTCCCGGGATGGAGACGTTCAGTCCCCTGGTTAATGCTCTCTATGGCTTTGCCGGGATTCGACCGGTCGATGAATATGTTGCGGGAGGCATAGAGGGCATACCCAAACAGAGGCACCTTCAGAAGCTCTTTCTTGATGACCCAACGGAACTGAATACCAAGGGTCGTGACGATGGCGAGTATGTCGAATGCGGACTGATGATTGGAAACAATAATGTATGTCAGGCCCTTTTTAATCTTATCCTTATTTACAATTTACACTTTAACGAATGTTGCCCACAGCATAATCCGGGCCCATAGCTTTGAGATGGTGAAGGCAAGATTCCCGGATCTGCTGAAAAAGGCGGATATTGTTACCGGCAGAAATAAAATCACGGTAGCAATACAGGCCCAGAGTATGGTCCATACCGTAAGCGCCATTTTCGGAAACTGTTTCACAATCGCGTACCCTTCCCGCTGATCTTAATAAACCTTCTCATAAGAAAAGAAAAATTTCAATGTTCAAAAATAATCCCGTCCGCCTTGAGTTCAAAGTGATTATGACACTTTTATCTTGACAGAAAACGGCATTTTCATAATGGCATTTTGGGGAATCGACAGGGCTATAAAACGCATGATGGATATGGATCGCGGAAGATAGCAGTGCTCGCCGCCTTATGGCTTACCCTTTCCCGCAAGACGGGAACGAACCTTTTTGACAGCCAGATTAATAAATGTATTGCTCATATCGGCAAATGCTTCAGGACTGACATCAAGAAGCGGCTTATCAAGAATTGCCTGTGTGGCAGGATCGATTCGCCCTTTTCGGACAACATCATCCCCGGCCTGTTTGCACGCGTCGAAGAACCACTGGTAGTTGGACAGCATGGACGGTACCGAAAACAATTCGCCCATTCCCTTGAGGATCATCCCGTCTATGGTTACATGTGTACCGCCGCCCATCGCATACGCAAAGCGCCGGAACAGATCCGCCAGCGGTTCAAAGTGATGCTGCTCGGGGAACCCCGCATTGGAAATGACAATCCAGCGCCATTTTTTTTCAGGAAATCGCGGAGGATGAACGATGACGCCATTTGCAACCTGGAGAGTCAGGTCACCGAAGATCATCATCCGATCAAGTAGCGCTTTCATATAGGCGCTCACAGTAAATACATATAAAGGAGTGGCAAACACCAGAACATCCGCATCGAGGATCTTTTCGGTAATTCCCGTCATGTCATCCCTGATGGCGCAAACACCCGGGGTTATCATATGGCAGGCATAACAACCCTGACATTCTTTGATATCAAGCTCCTTGAGATAAAGGATTTCCGTTTCCGCGCCCGCCGTTCGGGCACCTTCCATGAAAGGATTTAAAATCTTATCGGTATTGCCCCGTCCGGCACGCGGGCTCCCATTAAATGCAAGGATCTTCATGCATCTATTACCTCTCCATATAAAATGAATGACCATGCTATCAATTCCTGGTTGATTATGCCATAAATCTCTCATAAAATCTTCCGACTTTACATCACTGGAGCTGAAAATATGCAAACATCCTCTGACATCGGCGTATTTCTGGAGCCTCGCTCCGTTGCCATCATAGGAGCAACGTCCAGGCCCGGCTCGTGGGGCTCTTTCATTATGGGCGGGCTCCTTTCTCTTGGCTTCAAAGGACAGGTTTACCCGGTGAATAACAGGGCCGAAGAAGTATATGGCATGAAGGCTTTCAAAGACGTACGAGATGTACCCGGACCGGTCGATCTTGCCGTATTCACCATACCTGAAGAATACGTTCTGGAAGCGGTAATGGCATGTGGGGAAAAGGGAGTGAAAGGCATAACCCTGATCACAGCAGGGTATGGTGAAGCCACATCGGAAGGAAAAGAAAAACAAAAGGATGTCGCTGTGTTAGCCCGCTCATATGGAATGCGTATCCTGGGTCCGAATGTCAGCGGGACATTCAACCTCCATGCTTCATTCAATGCCGCCGCATCCCACTCATCTCATCTGCATCCCACAAGCCTCGCAGCGGTCTGCCAGGGAGGCTTCGCCTTCTATGAACTGCTCGCTTCCGCGTACAGCAGAAGCATGGGTGTCGGTAAATTTATTCACACCGGAAATGAGAGCGACCTCACTGTAACGGATTTCCTTGAATACTACGGATCGGACCCGGAGGTAACAGGAATCCTCATGTATCTCGAAACAATCCGCGACGGCGACCGCTTTATGGAGGCAGCCCGGAGAGCTGCCCGGGAGAAACCCGTTGTTGCATTCAAAGCGGGACAGACGGAAAGCGGAGCTAGGGCCGCAAACAGCCATACCGGCGCACTTGCCGGCAGGCGGGAGATATTTCATGGGCTGCTCACCCAGGCCGGCATCCTGATCGTACCAGCCATGGAGCTCCTCCTGCCAGTGGGACACGCCCTGATTGAGCGTCCCCCGATGAAGGGAGCAAGGGTTGGCGTCATAACGATGGGCGGATCATGGGGAGTCGTCCTCACTGATTCCCTGGAAGAGCATGGTCTGCACATGATGGAATTTTCGCACAACCTGCAGGAGAAATTGCGAAAACTCGGCATGCCTTTGCGCGCCTCTACGAAAAATCCTGTCGATGCAGGAGCGGCCGGCCATATGGTGGCTGCAAACATTTTGCCCGCTGTCGGGCATGAACTTGCCTATTCCGGTGAAGTGGATGCCAT
>JBEKJA010000406.1:0-3134 GCA_050011475.1 Syntrophales bacterium | reverse complement strand
GACTCGTCTTTGCTATCCAGGAGAAACTTTCAATTAATTTCTCCTATGACCAGCGAATCACACAACATTCATATCAAAATAATACCCTATTGGCAGACACGGCTTTGAATGCCATTGCTTTTAACATCGGTGCAACATTTGTCGTATCACCCAGGTTAACCATAGATTTTGTTGTAGGTTTTGGTTTGAGTCAGGATGCTCCAGATGTGTCGGCGTTGGTGCGTGTGCCAATAACATTCCAATTTTAGTAACCAAGGAACAGCATGATTGATAAATCAGAGATGATAAATATTATGAAGACTAGTGTCATACTCGGTTCTTTGTTTGTCGTGCTTTTGTTTATGGCGAGCTCTGCACCTCTAAATACTCCTCCTTTCTCAGTCGCGATAATGAATGAAATCAACACGTTCCTCGACTTCAATAAAGTAAAGCAGGATCCGGAAGCATATAAAGGGCAGGTTATTTTACTGGGTGGTGCGGTTGTAACGGTAAAATCTTTTTTGGAAAGTCCGTTGCAAATCGAGGTTGTTCAGGGCCCTTTGGATTCCCAAGACGTGCCGACGCTTAAATCCAGTTCCGGTAGATTTTTTGTGCTTTCCAAAGAAGCTCCGAATCCGGAAACCGTTCTTAAAGATCAGCTCTGCCGTATGGTGATAGGGGAAATTGATGGAGTACAATACCAGGAAATAGGCGGACTGGGTCATCTTCCCTTTAATAAAGGCTAAAGCGGTATGGCTGTGGCCTTCACCGGAAGAAACAATACTTCATCCCTAGGTATATTATCCTTGGGAATTAACACTCCGAACAGGGCAATAGACTGTGTGAGGTGAGAGTAAATTGAATGAAAGAACCAGGAGAAATACAGTGAGGAGAGCCCCAAGGGTAACGCTGGCTGATATGACAGTTGAGATAGAAAGCCACGATATTGTTTTAAAAGGTCGTATTAAGGATCTCGGATTAAAGGGCGTATTAATATGTCTGCCGGATGCCATGAAATTATCGCCGGTGATCAACCTGAGATTTTATTCTAAAGAGCAGTCTTCCCCCATTGAGGTATTGGCCCGAATAGTACGTAGCGGATCGGGGTTTGTTGCAACAGAATTTTTGGACTTGGACGACGAAGCTCGGACCCTGCTTCGGAACTTGCTTATTCCCTTGCTGCCTGAAAAGTTTAGTGAATGCCCATATTGTGGAATAGCAATTATGGGCGGAATTCATATCTGTCCTAGATGTAGAAAAGACTTCGAATTTTGCAATAAAAGCGCCAGTATCGATGTGGAAGAGGATCATGAACAACAGGAGATGATCGGCACCTGCAAATCCATACGAAATATTTTTCAAATGATTCGCAAGGTGGCTACCACCGATGTGCCAGTGCTGTTAACCGGTCCCAGCGGTACCGGCAAGGAGATGGCTGCCCGTGCTATCCACGAGCGAAGCAAGTGGCGGAACGGTCCTTTTATACCGATCAATTGCGGCGCGATACCAAAGGGATTGTTGGAATCAGAGCTTTTCGGTCATGAAAAAGGCGCTTTCACGGGAGCTTATAAATCCACTAAAGGTACCTTAGAGATGGCTGATGGAGGGACTCTTTTTCTGGATGAGATTGGAGAACTTCCTTTGGAGCTCCAAGTTAAGCTGTTGCGCTTTCTTGAAGATTTCTCCTTTCAAAGGGTGGGGGGGCAAAAAAAGATATGTGTGGATTTACGTGTCATTGCCGCTACGAATTCGGACCTCATAAAAATGATGGCGCTGGGCCATTTCAGGGAAGATTTGTATTACCGACTCGATGTCATTTCCATCAAAATGCCTGCCCTGAAAGAACGGGACGATGATTCTCTTATCATGGCCAATCTCTTCTTGAGGCGTTTTGCAAAAAAAACTGGAAAAGACATACGGGGCTTCAGTAATGGGGCAGTTAAGGTAATTCTTTCATATTCGTGGCCTGGAAATGTCCGGGAACTTATTAATCGTGTGCGCCGCAGTGTTGTCATGGCTGAAGGCTCTTGGGTGACAACGGAAAATTTGGGATTTGAGTCGTCTACTGTCCAACCGGAACCCTTTTTCAACGGTCAAGGTCTTAAGGCAGCCAAAGAAAAATACGAAGGCACACTCATTAGCGAAGTTTTAAAATACTACCAGGGAGATGTGCAAACTTCTGCAAAAGCTCTTAAAATCAGCCGTTCGATGCTCTATCATTTGATCCAGAAACATAATCTGAAACGATACATCTCGCCATAGCCTAATATATAAACTGGAAAGCCCGAATTTCTCCTCTAAACCAATCCAGTTTATTCCAAAAAATCCAAAATCCAAGACTACATCGAATTGATCAATATCTTTGGTGAATCATTATGTCTGTCAATATTTGTCTCAGAAATTGGAATTCATCTTTGAATGCAGTGAAAAATAAATACTGTAATTTCAATATGGTATGAATTGGCACGAACATTGCTACTACTTATGTGAACGTTAAGTTAAGGAACATTATATGAACATGTGGAAACGATGGATATGGCTTTCGTTCATGGTTGTCATTGCGTGGCCTGTCATTTGTGCAGCGGGTACCTCAGACTGCCCTGACACAGCGAATGGCCTGGGAGACATGACAATTCTAGACATGCAGGCGTTGAAAGTCATCTCAGGGCGTAAGTATGAACCCGCACATGTTGGTATGATAAGTGGAAAGATTGTTGATAGAAAAATCATTCTTTGGGATGAGGCGCATGCTGGCCGTCAAAAGGATATTCAACAATCGATAAAGAATGGTTACTGCAATGTACAGGGGAAGGAGGTGGGGGTCAGCGTCAGCGTCAGATCAATGAACTCACAATAACGATATCATTGTTCAGGCTCAATAATTAATTTTGACATTAAAATACCAACAAGGAGAATTTGAAAATGAAGAAAATTAGCTTGTTAATCATTGCATGTATTCTGATGATCCTGGCACTACCAATAATAGCAGTGGCTTGGGATGATGGTACTCCCACAAGTACCAAGACCGTTACGGCTAATAGCGACAATTCATTGACCGCGACCAAGACCGTTACGGCTAACAGCGACAATTCATTGACCGCGACCAAGACCGTTACGGCTAACAGCGACAATTCATTGACCGCGACCAAGACCGT
>JBEKJA010000405.1:0-3136 GCA_050011475.1 Syntrophales bacterium | reverse complement strand
AATCGGCTGCAGTGGTCTACAAAACCTTCCGTTTTGAGAAATTCAAGATGCATGCAGAAATCCGCCCATAGTTCATCTGCTGTTTTAGCCTCTTTCTTTCCAGGCTGTTGCTGGAATGTGGCAAAGGACCTTTGGAAGATCTCCCGGATATTCTCCGGCGTCTGGGAAAGAAGCAGATTAAGGATCATGGAGAAATCATTCCGGATCTGGCTGATAATATCTTCGGGTTCCGTGAAAAGGAGACGGCGGATGTGGCGGATATCCATGAAGCGGCCCGGTACCAGCAGCATAAAACCGATCCGGTCCCTGCCCCGCCTCCCCGCCCTGCCGGTCATCTGGTGAAACTCTGTGCTGGTGAGCGGTTCGAACTCATGCCCGTTGAACAGATCGGAATGAAACATCACGATGGTCCGGGCTGGAAAGTTGACACCGGCTGCCACGGTCGAGGTGGCGAATATTGCGCGAAGATGTCCCCGCTTCATCATTTCCTCAACGAGAAATTTCCAGGCGGGTAGCTGTCCGCCATGATGCGAGGCCACCCTGGCACCGTTGAGAATATTGAGATGCTTGTGGTTTTTCAGGTAAGGAAAGCGCTCAAGAAGGTCGCCGAGATCCCGTGCGAAGTCTTCACTGCGCGCCAGGCTGGATAAGGATCGGAAATTTTTAAGTGCCAGATCACAGTCTACACGGGACTTCAGGAAAAAAATCGCAGGCAGCAGGCGGTATGTTTCCAGGACATGGAGAACACCGGCCGGAGGCATAGGCCGTTCGGGTGTGCGATGATGGCTTCTTTCTTTGTCGACAAAAACCTTAACCCCTGCTGATAATGTCTTCTTTTCGAGAAACGGCATCAGCCTGCCGGAAGGATGGAGGAACAAGGGATATAGGGGAACAGGCCGCTGCTCGGATGTTACAATGCGACAGGCTTTGCCACGCAGGGTCGAAAGCCAGGCGGCGATCTCGTGTGCATTACCGATCGTGGCAGACAAAAGAAGCAGGGGTATCCGGGTGGGAAGATAGATCATGACTTCTTCCCATACAACCCCACGGTCATGGTCACCAAGGAAATGCGCTTCGTCCAGTATCACGAGGTCGCATGACAGATCCTCCCCCTTGTGCATGGCGTCATAGAGCTGGTTGCGGAGAATCTCCGTTGTACCTACGATAATAGGCGCCTCGGTGTTTTCTTTTGTGTCACCGGTGAGGATTCCGACATTCGCATCTTCGAAGCATTGGCAGAATTCAACCCACTTGGAATTGCTCAAGGCTTTCAGCGGGGAAGCATACCAGGCCCGGCCGCCCCTTTGGAAAATCTGGCGGATTGCTTGTTCGGCAATCCAGGTTTTACCTGATCCCGTTGGTGCTGTGACCAGGCAATCCGAATGCCCAATGGCTTCAAGGGCCTGAATCTGGAAAGGATCAGGTACAAAGAGGGTTTCCGGAGGCCTGCCGATCCGGAAAAAAACGGACTTGAGGGTGGCATCCGCTTCGGGGTGGGGGAAATACTCATATCGCCGCGGCGTAGACGTTCTCCTGCGCCCCGGCATCTTTCGGTGCTGGTGATGGGTTCGCTCCACTACGACTTTCCATTCAGTACGATAAGGGCATCAACAGCGACAGGGCGGCCCTGTTTGTCAAGAATCACGGGGTTCGCATCGATTTCCTTGACATTCGGTTGATCAAGACCGATCTGCCCGATCCGGATGAGCATATCGGCCAATATCTCCCGGTCCGCTTCCGCCATGCCTCTGACGGATCCGAGAATCTTATGTCCCTTTATATCCTCCATCATCTCGGAGGCGTCGATTTTTTCAAGGGGGGCTTTCCTGAACACTACATCCCTGAGAATCTCCGTGAATATCCCACCCAGTCCAAACATGACACAGGGGCCAAACTGGGGATCACGTGTCATGCCTATGACAAGCTCCCTTGATCCCTTAATCATCTCTTCAACCAGTATAGCACCTTTCCCGCCGGGCATATCCTTTTGAATTTCGGCAAATGCCTTCCGGGCCTCTTCCGAACTGCGGATATCAAGCCGAATCAGTCCCTGTTCTGTCTTATGGGCAATTTCCGGAGAGCATCCCTTCATAACGAGCGGGAAGCCGACCTCTCCTACCGCCTTATCCAGTTCAGAAACATTTTCGACAAGAAAATATTTTGTGATGGGTATCCCATAGCTGGAAAGGACCTGCTTTGCTTCAAACTCTGACAGAACGGACCGTCCTTCATCGATGGCCTTTTTGATGATATCCATATTTATATCCTCCCCTTTATTTCAAACGCATAGCTTTCAAAGTATGGTTTGTCTGCGAATGTAATACGCCGACACATGATGAATGGCCCGCAAAACGTCTCCAAGATCTTCGTAAACGGGAATGCCTTGATCCAGAAATGCATGGCGGGCCTCCCGAATCAACTCTTCAAAACCGATGGATTCAGGAAATCCTTTCAGATTAGGCGGGACCATGACAATGGACTTATCTGTCTGCTCAGCCACTTCTTTCACCATACGGACCAGTTCCAAATGCGGACTGACGTCCGAGGTTTAAAGAGTAAATTAAAGAATCCAAGATTCAATTTAGATTCCGTATAAATCTGGGTTTTGCTATCTTTATTATGGCCCTATTATCTTAATTGTGTGGAGAAGATTTTAACAGGTTCTCCGCCACCATATCCCGAAGCTTTTTTCTCATTTTCTCTATACTCTCTGGTTCCATTTTCTCGGCAGTATCTCTTTGAAACAGAATGTTTGCACAACCTTCACTTACTTTTACGATAGCTCCGGCGTGGTGTCCCATCCATTCCTGCTTTAGTCTTACTTCCATATTACCCCCTGATTGCCCGACGGCTTCACAGTATTTAAACCATCTGTCCTTTGGAAACGGCCCCTCACACAACAACTAATCCATATCATAATTATTGCCGAAACAACATCATTGATAACTGGTTGAAATAAAGCATATTCATCAGAGTTGACGATTTGAAATTAACAAAAAACAAGAAAGGCAGGGCATTTCTGACCCTGCCTTTCTTGTTGCATTAAGGATGCACATCAGAATATGAAAACATATCCTAGCGCACCAGTTCTTTATGCATGGTGATTTTATACTGGTTTAACGTTTTCCGCTGCTGG
>JBEKJA010000404.1:0-3145 GCA_050011475.1 Syntrophales bacterium | reverse complement strand
TTGGTATGGAAAATTGCAGAGGAGGATATTGAGGATGATCGGGAGAGGGGAGGGACGGATCTCCGGCAAATGCGGCAAAATCCATCAGGTAAAGGATCATCAACAGCGCGAATGCGCATGTATAAAAGTTGAATTGACAATGCATCAATCGATTCACGATTCTGATATTCATCATTTCTCCCTGTTTCCAGCTGTCCCATTAATGATGGCTACCGTCAAGTTTTCCGGCTGGAAATATTCTTTTGCCACTCTCTGAATATCATCCGGAGTGATCTTTTGCATGTTATCCAGGTATTTAATAAGGTATTGATAATCACCCAGCAGGACTTCATAGTAGGAAAGGCTATTCGCCATGCCCTCGTTGGTTTTGAGTCCCCTGATCAAATCCGCCCTCATTTGGTTGATGGTTTTTTCAAGCTCTTCTTTGGAAACTTTCTCTGTTTTCATTTTATCCAACTCGGAGTAAACCGCCTTTTCAATTTCCTCCGTTTTGTGGTTTCCCCTAGGATTAGCCCATATGGAAAAGAGATTCGGATACCGGGCTCCTGGCATTCCGTTCATGGCCTGGATACTTTCCACCAAACCCTGTTTTTCTAGGATGGATTTGTACATACGTGAGGTTCGACCTTTGGAAAGGATCGCCTCGATGGCATCGAAGACGTAGTCATCCTTCGATGGCGGTGGAGGCTTATGATATCCGAGAATAATTTGCGGCCGTGCATCGTAAGAAAGGGATATGCGCCTTTCTCCACGCTGCTCAGGCTCATCCGTGATAGGATGTGATCCGATATCCTGACGCGGTATGGATCCGAAGTATTTCTTCAGGAGCTGCAGTGTCGCCCCGGGTTCAATATCACCGACCATTGCGATCACCGTATTGTTGGGGGCATGAAAACGGAGGAAGAAATCTCTCATGGAGGCCACATCCAGGAAGCGCATATCCGATGGCCATCCTATGGTGGGGCGATGATAGGGATGAGCGATAAAAGCTTGGGCAATAAACTGTTCGTATAATTTTTCTTCCGGATTGGCTTCGATGGATTGCCGCCGCTCTTCCATGATTACATCCCGTTCCGTGAAGAACTCCCGAAAAACGGGATGTACCATCCTGTCCGCTTCAATGCGGGCCCAAAGTTCAATTTTATTGGAAGGAAGGCTGACGAGATAGGTTGTCATATCTTGAGAGGTATTCGCATTGAAATTCATGGCACCGTTCTTTGTATAAAGTTCGTCTATTTCATTCTCCCTGATCCAGGCCTTCTCTTCTTTCTGCAGGAAGTCAAGTTTCTTCCGTAGGTCTGCTATCTTTTGCTTATCGCCTTTCAGTATTTCATGATCAAGGGCTGCCCCGGTTTTTTCCACTTCCAGTAAAATGGGCTTTTCTTTCGACCAATCCCTCGTTCCAATGGTCTCGGTTCCCTTGAACATCATGTGCTCAAGAAAATGCGCCATGCCAGTTTTACCGTCCCGGTCATCAACCGCACCGGCCCGATAACGGATATAGCATGCGACAGTCGGGCTCAAGTGCCGCTCAAGCATCAGGATCCGCAGGCCATTGTCCAGGGTATATACGTGGACTTTATCTTTGAGGTCATAGCAAGATCCCGTGTTGGTAAACCCCGCAAACAGGAGAAGGACTATTAGAAGAAGGACAATTCGTTTAGCCATGATGATTATCTTCCCGAATATTTTTTGTTTTAAAATTACCATGCAGCTGAAAAAGCGCATAGATAAGGCCGACGGCACTGATAAGAATCAGGAGATTCGATGAGAAGAAATACATGATAAACACATGGGGATCGCGAAGGCTATAGGCGGTAATCAGTTCATTTATTCCGAAGATAAGAAAAAAAATAGAAAGAAAACTAATGAAAATAATCTTTAACCACCAAAACCAGGAATCCATGAACATATCTCTCATTTTTTGTAGCGGAATCTTTTAGCCTACTTGATGGACGGTAGCAAGCATTTTATCCTAAACCATGCCTGCCAACTGCCCACTTTCAACTGCCAATAATGTTGGCACTTCTTCGATCATCACCGCGTTATTATCTTCGCATCCATCTGAAATAACAATAAATAAATTTGTGGCACGGGTATTGCTAATATAATGATGAAATCAGGACTGACCTGAAAATGAAATATATCATCCCGGTTTGTTTGGATCAAATCCATCGAAAAGAGTTTTTCATAATCACCCGTTTTACGGTTTGTTGCCGTTCATCTGTCTGGTATCTGATTATAACATTCACCGTTTGCTCGATTCCCCATTTCGAATTGCTTCCTACGGAACTAGCCGTGCTTTTGAACTGCGAGGCCTATTCGGCTTAGGATACAAAGATCCGTTCTGACGATAGTTATCCGGTGTATGATTATGTGTAGGATACCCGGGGCCGAGTGATCACAGAGAGGCAGCTCCTAGAGAATGGAGGGGTTTCGGAAACACGTTATAGCTACTCCGGTTTAAGCACCACGAAGACGGATCCGGACGGGCGGATGAAAACGGAGACCCGGGATTACCTGGGAAGGATCGTTCGTGTGGAGGAGACCTTCGACGGCAGGGTCCTCCGTATCGCTCATACCTATAATGCGGTAAATGATCTGCTGAACATGACGGATCCCACATGGCACAGTATACGCATTGAAAATGATTGGTATTGGAACGCCTTTTGAATCCAATATCAAGCGAGACCTTTACGGGCGAGGAGCATTTCCATGAAGGTATCCGCCCTGGTTTCAAATTGGGCACGGGAGAAATGCTGGTCGTCCATATGATCCGCATCAATAATTACGGAGGGGATACCGAGCTCTTCTGCAAGTGCACGCTGAATATCCGCTTGTCCCATAGTGATGGGAACGCAGGAGCGATTCCTGTGAAAAATGGCACCGTCAATAGCATAGTTCCGGCATGCTTTCAGGACCATTTCCTTCCGTTTGTTGACGGAGACGCAGGATACGAGGGGATATGACATGAGGCTTTTAAGCGCCAGGGTTTCCAACGGTTTGCTCGCATCGAGCCGCAGTGACCACGCGGCAGTGTAAGTTTCTGCTACGATAACACCACCGGCTTTTTCAAAATAATTGAACAGCCCCATATTATACCAAAGCGGAATATTGTCCCAGAATAATCGAATTTTCTCATTAT
>JBEKJA010000403.1:0-3152 GCA_050011475.1 Syntrophales bacterium | reverse complement strand
CAAAAGGGTTTGGCTTCATCGAAGAGGACGGCGGCAAGGACGTTTTCGTGCATCATTCAGCCATCCAGGCAGAGGGTTTCAAATCACTGGCCGAGGGTGATCGAGTAAGTTTTGATGTTGTTCAAGGCGCCAAAGGTCTGGCTGCGGAAAATGTCCGTAAGCTGTAAAATCTGAGTCTCATTTTGCATTCAGAAGCTCCTCCCATAATGGGGGGAGCTTTTTTGTATATAACCACTTGCCCTTGCATCATTCCTCCGAGTAACCACTGCAAACCTTATTAATTAAAGAAGGAAGGCTCTATGTTAGAATTCTGAAATTTTTAATAAGGATAGAATTTGTAAGAATAGAATTATTTTCGGTTTATTTCCATTCGAAGTGTTGTATGTACGAACTGATTTTAAAAAAACGTTACAGGAAGGAAGCATTTTTCTGACTGCTCCTGTACAGTGGTCGGCAGTTGTCAGAATTGAGGATACGGATGGAAAGAGAAGCCAACATAAAGCCCAACAGTTTTCCTGCCAATCATTTTTTCTTCCTATACGGGGGGAGTTTTCAATTAACAGCATTTCCTCCTATGTGTTCCTCCATCAGAAAGAGTTAATGCTGTAGAATGCGTGTATAGCCCCTATAACGTCAAAGAATGGGGATTCTGGCTTGTGCTTTAGCCTTGATTTTTCGGATCATGAAAACGAGGCGATTAATTAATTAAGTCCCTATAGGGGAATTAACTTAATTAAGTTTTTCAATGGTAAGAATAAGCTCTGTTCAGGGGTTAATCTTGGTTATTTATTTCTCCTACAGGTCCGCACATACTACTTGAAAAATAAGTTGAAGATTACCATTTGAATTGTGGTATCTGAAATTCTAATAAGTCAAAACTTTCTATAATTTTTGCCCCTTTAACCAATTCAATATTATATCTGCCGCATCCTGCCAGCGATCCTCAAGCATCACATCATGAGCTGTATTGGAAAGCATTTCTGCCTTGGAGTGATATGCTTTAGCTGTTGCTTCCATTTGCTTTTGAGAGAAGATCATGTCATTCATGGCTCCTATCAGCAATATGGGATCGTGCACTTTGCGTGGTTTGGGCAGACAGAATGTCATATCTAAAAAGCCCCTGAATGATTCGTCCTGTAATCTTTTGTAATATGTCTCTAACCTGGCAGTAGATATATATTCCGAAAAGAAGGCCTCGCGTGCCAGTTCAGGAGTAGCAATAACCGGGTATAGACTCAAAGTTGAGAAAACCTTCAGCAAAATAGAAAAATGGCGTTTTGCTATCCTCAACGTTGTCATCATTATTCCTGTAGTTGGAACAGGAGTCAATAAAACTGCTGCAGGAATCCTATGAGACTGCAGATATTTCTGAACAATCAGTCCACCCATCGAATGACCCACAAGAATGGGAATTTTAGGCATTTGCCCAATTATCTGCGAGACATCATCAACATAATCTGAAATATGCCACCAACGCAAACCTTCATGCCCTTCGCTATTTCCATGTCCACTAAGACTTAAAGCATATGCATTATATCCTTGAATAGCAAAGTATGGCAAAAAATACTCTTCCCAGCACCATGCACCATGCCATGCACCATGAATAAACAAAATAGGAGTCGATTTATTCCCATTTTTCGCTGGATGCTTTATTAATTCAATTTTCATGGAGTTCTCCTTAATCGCCGATAAGGACAAAGGTAGAAAAAATCATACTCAGTTGAACCTATGTTAAGTTGCTATCACGATATACATCTGAAAGCTACAATTAAGCAATATCCGGGTTAGTAGAGACTTTCAGGAAGAAAGAATTTTCTACTCAGAGTAAAATCTATGGGGCAAGAGCTTCTCTCTTGGCTTGCTTCAGTTCTGAGAAGAAGGGGAGGGGGGATGGCCAAGGTAAATCCCCTCAGTTTTCTTGATAATCCTTTTTCTTCCAATACGGGGGGAGTTTTCCATTAACAGCATTTTCCCCTATGTGTTCCTCCATCGAAAGGAGTTAATGCTGTAGAAAGCTTGTATGTTCTGTTTAATGGCGAATAATGGGGGTTCTGAATGGCAGCTTAGCCGTAATTTATCGGATTCTGGAGTGAGGCAGAAATTAATTAATTAAATCCCTATAGGGTAATTAACTTAATTAATTTTTAGCAATGGTGATGATAAGCGTTGAAGGAAGCGCTGTTCGGGATTTAATCTTGATTATTTCCTTCACTTACGAGTCCTCACAGTTGTCCACAGTTTTGTGAATTGAGAATAATTTTATAAGTCCTTCAATTTCTTTATGTCACTCACGGTTTTTGCACGCAGCAATTCACTCATCTTGGTTTTTAATTTGGACTGACCTATTGTTTTTTGGCGTTTAATAAAAGGGATTTCCCTGTCCAGTTTAATAAGATTACCAAGATTATAATGCTTGTGTGCTTGTGTGTCCCTGTTAAATCTACATTCTTCTGCTTATACCATCTTTCTAAATCTGGAACCCCTTTAACAGTTTGAGATCGCAGGACATTAGTCTCAGTTGATATTACATCTACCCGATGAGTTGTATTTTCCTAAGCCACATCGATTTATCCAAAACATTTGAAGACGTATACACTCACCTTACATATTGATATCCTTTAAGTATTTTATTGCTAATATATTGAATTTGATGTAGATTTTAAATAAGTTTTATAGGTTAAGCGGTCTATAGAGATTAAAAAGGAAATTTCTATGCCAAACTTAAAAAAATCTAAATCACGAAGTGTTCCAAAGAAATCTCGTGTCTTAAAGGAATCGGCCAAAAAGATGGAAACGGTCTTTCGAGAAGACCAAGAACTGTTCAAGAGACTTATTTCTTTTATCCCGGATGCAGTTATCCTCACAGATATGAACGGGAAGGTTATTTTTGTGAATGATTTTGGCGTTCGGCTACTCGGATACTCTGGTGTGAAGAAGATCATTGGGAAAAATGTACTTACGTTGATTGTGCCACAGCAACATGAGATGGCAAGAAAAACAGTGGAACAACGACTGAAAGCCGATATCGGCCCTAGGGATTATACCGTAATTACTGAAGATGGTAGAAAGATACCGTTTGAGTTTAATGGAAATGTTCTCAAAAAATCCGACGGTACTCCTTTTGCAAAGGTACACGTCTGTCGTGATATTTC
>JBEKJA010000402.1:0-3154 GCA_050011475.1 Syntrophales bacterium | reverse complement strand
CTGAATTTGAACTCGACATACTTATTCGGATACTTATCCACCCACTGTTTCAATGCTTTATTAACATCATCGTCTGAACGTCCTACGTAATATACGTCGAAATCTTCTTTGGTGTTCTTCCCCAGTGCATAATTACCGGCGGAAGTTTTGGTGATAACCTCATCAATTTTTTCATTGGATAATTTATACGGTCCCGTCATTTGTAAAATTGCCATTTTTATTCTCCTAATTCAGATTTTAATGAAGAAGTGGATAGATAGTCATTATAATAGAACTATCCTTTCGATATTCTACTGGCCAGTTCTTGCATTAACTCCATCTGGATTTCCTGGATTTCCAAAAGTCTCTGCCATTGATTTACAAGCAGATTATCTATTTTCTCGTTTAGATTGTGAACTTCCAATTCTGCTTTGAGGTTTACCTTATAATCGTACTCGGACCTTAAGCGATCCTTTGCCTCCTCTCGGTTTTGACTCATCAAAATGATTGGAGCCTGTATCGCTGCAAGAGCCGAGAGGACCAAGTTCAGAAGAATGAATGGGTACGGGTCGAATGGCTTCCAAAGCAGTATGATGGTGTTTATAGCGATCCATATAAGGAATACAACGGCAAAACTGATGATGAATATCCAACTTCCACCAAATTCAGCTATAGCATCCGCCATGCGCTCCCCTATAGTGAGTTTTCGTTCATATTCGATATTGATATCCTTCGATAAAAATTCCTTTTCCTTTAAACTCTTTACAACCTCTTCTTCTGATGCTGACAATTTGCCTTTCTCTGCTTCAAGAATATCCTGGACATATTTCGACCTGAACTGATTAAGATCAGAAAGACAAATAAAACCACTTGAGGACCAATCAGAATGTGATCTACGAATTGTTTCAATAAGTGTTTTGCTGACCAATTCTGCTGGTATAATCTCACCTAGATCCTTTTGTTTTCCACAAATTTGACAAAAAACAGGTTCCCGTTTTTTCTTTGTCATATTAAGAACACCTCCTAATGGCTAAATTGAAAAGGGGAATTTGGAAGCATGATACCTGATCTTTTACCGACGTTATTATTCACTTTTTTTATAAAACGCTAAAAGTACTCCAACAAAGGCAACCCCTATACCGAGAATTGAAATTTTCATTGCTCTATCACTTCGTACCTCATCACGCATTATATTGTGAACAAACTCTGTAATATGTATTCCCGGGATCTCTTTTATCGGTATAGCATAAATGATAGCTCCTATAATAATTATCAAACCTATCCCCAAAACCAAAAAACCAATTATTTTCATGTTCATATGCTACACCTCATTTTAATGAAGCCCATAAACACAAAAAACCCCCACTTTCTATTAAGAAACGGGGGCTCCATGATCAGTCCATAATACCCTCATGCAGGGTTAAAGGGTCTGCGCCATTTATTTGGACTGGCATAAAATTAATTTTATCACGCTTTGCATCTGAAATCTATTACAGTGGTGAAATTATTCAGCCCGATGCACGATTATAGGAAGTTACAATTCAAAATAAAAAAGGGGAGACACCTGGTTTACAATGCCCCCCCGAACTTTTGATACCGTCCCTTTAATTTCAGCCGCGATACTTGAAGGAAATGTTGATCCGTGCCCTGTAAGCAATCACCTTGCCTTTTTCAATGGTGACATCGAGCTTAACGATCTCGGCGACTCTCAGGTCTTCCACGTTCTTTCCTGCGGATTCAACCGCCGTCTTTACGGCATCCTCCCAAGACTTTTTGCTCGTGCCTACGATTTCAATGATCTTATAGATGCTCTCTGTCATAGCGCTCCTCCTTTTTTATTAAGACGGGTCATCAGGCGACGATTGTTTTGATCTTGGTTTCCGCGCCACCTGCTTTGATGGCGACCTTCACAGCATCTTCCATCGGATCTTTGAAGGGCACCTCGATTCGGAGTAGGCCGTTCTCGTAAGTTGCTTCGGCTTTGTCCGGTTTCACCGGCCAACCTAAAGCCAGTGCTGAAACATACTCGATGTCTCTTGCTGGCGCTGTTAGGTGGACGCTGTCTTGTAGGATCTTCACATCGATGGTATCCGTTGGCGCTCCTGGGATGGCGAACTCAACTACTAACTTGAGGTTCTCTTCGTCAGCATATGCTACTGTATTGGGCGCAACCCTAATTCGATAATCCGGCATCTTGGCACCCTCCTTCTTAAAACATATTTATATTTTTTGATAGGGACTCGCTTTCGCTTTGGGGCGTTTATGACTTTGTAAATAAAAAAGTCGAGAGCCACCTATGCCGTCTCGCCTTTTACTGGAGTCCATTAATTAAGTTCAGGTCCATAAGGGTGACAATCACCACAAAGACCACATGATTCTCTTAACGTTAACATCCAGTTGAATAGACTCAATACAAACATCACAGCGTCTCGACTATCATTAAGGTAGTGCTACTCATCACTAATGTCAAGGTGCATATCATATATTGCTTCGGAAACCATTATATATGCTTCAGGAAGAAATTAATACTTGAGTTGACACCTACTGTCATGTCATGTTCCGTTCAGGACAATTTATGGATTAGGACAGTTGACCCAATAAGATCGATCAGAGAAAAGCGGTGTAAGGGCCTGATTGGTTACAGACATATCCATGGAGCCAAAATTCTGGAGGTTATTTACCTGACCACTCTGAACCGCTCAAAATCAACTTGTCCAGGGTCAACTCTGCTACAGCCCGTTTCAATCGGGTATTTCCCTTCTCCAAATCCTTCAATTGCCTAGCCTGCGTCACCTTCATCCCGCCATACTCTTTCCGCCAAGGGTAATAGGTCTGCTCCGATATTATAGTGGACATTAAAAACATTCACTCAAACTCCTACGGGAGTAATGTGCTAATGCCGCAATGGATGTGGATAAGTATAGGGCGTATAATAGGCGGTTCAGGTATTCGGTGCCGTGCATTTATAGAGAGTACCGGAGATAACACCCCTCGTTGGATAGGTATTTATATCTCTGATCTGCCCCCGATGCTTGTACCACATGTTGAGTTAGAATTCTGCCATTTTCTATTTCTCAATGCAGGTATGCCTCCGGTGCTGGAGGATGGTAATTCAGTGAGCTGTGCGGCCTGAAGGTGTTGTATTCCAGGCGCCATTTTTCAATCAGTACTTTTG
>JBEKJA010000401.1:0-3166 GCA_050011475.1 Syntrophales bacterium | reverse complement strand
GTTTGAAATGACGCCTGATCATATTTTGCGCATCTATTGGATTCCCTGCCTCATTTGAAAACACAAGATTAGATTCATTCGGGGGGCTTGCTAGTTTCCATTTAGCCAATTCTCTGATTTCCGTTGAAGATAAATCTATGGTCCGTATCGATCCTTTTGTTTTTAGCGAGAAAAACCGGCCATGATTGAACGTCCGGCGAATGTGAAGTTGCTTACGTTCAAAGTCAACGTCTTCCCATTTAAGCCCCAGGATTTCCCCCTGCCTTGCACCGGTCATAACAGCGAGTAAGAACAGGGTCTGATATTTCTGATCCGGTGTCGCTTCAAGTAATGCCCTGATCTGCTCCGGAGATAAGACTTTGATCTTATCAGAATGATCATCACCTATATGCTTTTTGGGTTTCTCAGCATCCCTGACAGGATTATTGTCAATCAACCTGTGGCGTGAAGCATAGGCCATGATCTGATTCAACGTGATTAAGATTTTGCGAAGTTGTCCCAAAACCATTTTTTTAGCCTGGCGCACCGCAATCCATTTCTCAATTGTTGAAATGGTGATCAGGTTTATTTTAAGGTGATTCAAGTCCATGTAATGTTTTTTAACGTGCCCCTCGTACATTTCCCAAGTAGTAACCCGGACATTCGGCTTCTTGTGTTCAAGCCACTCTTTTGCTACCTCTGCAAAGGTAGGTGTCTTCTTCTCATTTAGGAATGATCGCCTTGCAATCTTTTCCTCTATATCCCGCAATATTTCTTTTGCCTGTCCTTTTGTTGTACCATCCTTCAAAGTCTTTCGGTATCTCTTGCCGTATTGATCGTAGCAATCAACAATCCATCTGCCCCGTCTTTTTGTGATGCAAGCCATTTTCCTATTCCTTTCCTTTCTCCCATGCCGCAAATAACGGCCATAATGGGATTAAATTTAAACGATCTTACCTTGCCTTGATGTTCATCAATATCTGGCTTTCCCCTCAATCCCCCCTCTTTGAAATTAAAAACCCCTGAAGACCTCTCACGGGCATAGGACCCGCCCGAAACGTCACCATTCCGGGGATCTTCAGGAGCTTCATTGATTAGAATAATTGTCATTTTCCTATGTTCTGAGTTTATGTTTATATCTACATATATTGATATGTAGATTATGTCAAGTATTTCTTGTTGATATCTACACATGAAGATGTTAACTATATTTCATGAAAGAAGATAGAAAGACATATAACACCACCCTAAAATCTGAATTGATCAAGCGGCTGAAGATATTGGCAGCTGAAACAGATAAACGTCAAAATGATCTCCTTGAAGAAGCCATCCAAGACCTACTGAAGAAATACGAAAAGAAACAGAAAAAGTAAGTTGACCTGACAGATCAAATTCTTCCTGTAACAAAGTAACCAGCAATTTGGGAGGACATACTACCTTTCAAATGCTAATCCTTATTGACTGTAATCATTGAGTGACGGATTTCTGCAAGGATGCTGAGTTTCAAGTGGGAATTCTTATTGAAGACACAAACATGATCTTCCGACGCTTAATACTTAAGATGCCTGATAATCAGCAACACCACGGAATCGAATAGTAATTTATCTGACTACGAGATATTGTATTCCCCAAATCATCTCAATCTTATCGATGATTGTCGATATTCATTACATATACGCTATGAGTTCATAAGCAATCATAATCTATTTGGTTTTTCATACGAATCCTTTACTATGGGACCATATATTTGAGAAATATGTCGGGAATCTTTACAATTAAAAACCCGTCTATCACGACGATATCTTTAATATCTAAAGCTAATCAAGCATATATAAACAAGGCATGTTTCTTGCTTTATTCAATTCAGCACAATAAATAGTCGCTTCTTCATTGAGGTGTTTAAAGACGTAAACTGCTTCAATTTAAAAAGGAGGTTCATTAAAATGAAAAAGTCAGGAGTCATTTTATTAGCGGTAATTTCAATTTTTATCATAATGGGTCAGGCCAGTGCGACAACTGTCAACTTCTCAACTACTGAAGTCCCTGGTCTAGTTGACATGCAGACAGTTACCAATGAATGGAGTTCATATGGGATTACACTACAGAATACATATTGGTATACCGATACCAGAGATCCATTCGATCAACAAGGTATAAGTACCACAAGTAATCCGGGAGAAATAATATTCACTTCGCCAACAAATTCTGTAACTTTTGACTGGGTGTTAGCTGGTTCCGACATGTATGTAGATGTTTGGAATTCTTCAAACGTTGATCTTGCTAGTTTCCTTGCACCAGGTACCGGTCCCCAAAGTGGAACGTTTACACTTTCTGGTCCTGCGATTAGTTACCTAACCTTTCATGATAATGTTGGTTTCGTGGCAATATCTACTGTAACTTACAATGAGGCAGTTCCCGAACCCACGACCTTGCTTTTACTCGGGCTTGGACTGGCTGGGGTAGCGGGGATCAGGAGAAAGTTAAAGAAGTAACGCAACACATAATCTGTTTAATTGCAGAAAGGCAGGGTCAGAGATGATTCTGCCTTTTTTTATTGTTTGTGCATTTCAATCCGTAATCAGCGGTATAATCTTTTCGCATAAATTGGGGATTAGTAGGATAAAGTGGTAAAATACACCGCCATTTTCGGTTGGCTTCCTACGACCCATGGGCCGACACTCTGTTTCATCCCTCCCATTATGGGATTTGTTTTCTCTCGTGACTTACAACCGACTTCAGGCTGGCTGTTATCGCACCTAAAACTAATTTTAAAAGAGCAGTGGATTTGGATTCTATATTTCACCCCTCGTGTGCAGATACAAAATGGCTAAAACCGTCAGGTAGTAGTACCTTTTTCCGGTCCCACCCCACCCCTCCCGCGCCCGATCCTTTTTATAAATCCATCGCTTATCATCCACACCCACAACATAAATGACACAGGCACTATAAGGCGTGTTATGTAAACTCCCTTGATATGACTGCGTTTGATGGTGTCCATAATTATCCTAGTACTGGAATAATGGTAAAATCTAGTATTATTTGACCTCAACTGTATCATCCAGCAAGTTGCCAGCATCGTCATCCCTGGTGTTAATGGTGTCCAACACCTGACGGATTACAGGTGCAATCTGAGTTCGGTTATCGTTAAAGATTTGTTGAATGAATACCGATTGCGTGTGTGTTGGAA
>JBEKJA010000400.1:0-3173 GCA_050011475.1 Syntrophales bacterium | reverse complement strand
GTGATGATGCTTTGGGCAATACTATGAATATCGATTGGATAGGTATGATTATGGAAATACTTTGTGGCACCATCTTTTCTGAAAAAGTAATCCCGATAGAATTTGAACCCGCGGTGAATATGGGATTCAAATTCCCTGGTTTCAGCATATTGACAAAAGGTCTGTAGAGCGCACAAGTTATATCCGGTGTGAAAATTGTCTATCCAGCGTTGTTTGGGTAATTCACCATAAAACCAAGAACCATCGTCATGCTGCCTGCCCGCTGAGTAGCGAGCAACCTTTAGCGCTGGTTCAATGTACTTTTCATTGCCACAATGTTTGTATATCCGGCAAAGCATGGCTGCTCCCAGGAAGTTTGCATTATGCACCAGCGAGTTTGACGAGGGGATGGGATAGCAGAAACCTGCAACGGAGCCGCCGTCTGTCCAAATGAGGTCATTAATAATATAGTCAGCAGCGCTTGATGCCATGTGTAAATAGGATGAATCCGAAGTCATTTCATAGGCGTCCAGCAGAGCATCGGCAACGAATACCGTACAAACTAAATTCGGTTCATGACCGGGCACAAACACGGTTCGCCCCTGCCAGGGGAAGCTATAGCCCCAGCACCAGTACGGTGAATTCGGAGATCGAAGAGCTATGAGTTTCTCAATCATCGCATTGATGTTTTTTCCGTCGGTGAGTATGCCCAGTTTTGAGAGTTTGAGAAAGGCCATAAGGAATAGGGCGATTGCCTTGGGGTTCTGAGTTTTTGGAATCCTTAATAACGGCCGGAAATTGAACGGGCTTCTTTTTAGCATCTGGGTAAGTGCGAGGCGGGAGTTTCTTGAATTTAGAAAAGGAATGTGTTTAAAAATTTCACTGTTAAGGGCATCATAAGGGTCGTAGCCTGCCCAGTTATTTGATCGGCAGTACTCAATCAATTTTAGTGTTATAGAATATGGATCTGGCAAATATTGATCCTCAAGAACGATAGCGAGTTTATAAGATTGCCACGGCGACCTACGCGCCAACTAGCAATGACTGAGGTGGTTAAATCCCCAGTTCAGCACAAAGAGTGGCAATAATCCTTTTGGCTGTTTGGCCATCCCAGAGTGCTGGGATATTTCCGCTCTTATGATTACCATTCGCAAGACTTATTAGATCGTGGTCTAGGGTTTCTAGAGAGGCTAGCTGGTTTGTTCCCTGGGTTATTGTTATTGGGCGCTCTGTATTCGGGCGTAACGTCAGACATGGGATGTTCAGGAATGTTGTTTCTTCCTGTAAACCACCGGAGTCAGTGAGCACAAATCGGGCTTTATCCACGAGACCAAGGGTATCGAGATATCCCAGAGGCTCACATATGATCATATTTTGGTGGGTATCTGGATTTTTGCTAAGTCCGAACTCTGATAAATTTTTACTGGTTCGAGGATGAACAGGGAAAATGACAGGTATTCTTTTAGAGATAGATCCAAGATGATTCATAATGATGGATAGAGATGATTTGTTGTCGACATTGGATGGTCTATGCAGAGTGACAAATATGTAGTTTGTTTCTTTGACTCCAAACTGATCATGAATCTTGCGGTGGCGCGCCTTTTCTATATGACTCATAAGCGTATCAATCATAATGTTTCCGACGCGTTTTATTTTTGCTTTTGGAATCCCCTCTCTTAAAAGATTTTGATCTGCATCTTCCGAAGGCGTAAACAAGAGATCGGCTAATGCGTCGGTAATGATTCTGTTTATTTCTTCCGGCATGGATCGGTCAAAACTTCTCAAGCCAGCCTCTATATGGGCTACTTTTATTGCCAATTTCGATGCAACCAATGTACAGGCCATCGTGGAATTGACATCACCAACAACAATAATCCAATCCGGCCTTTCCTGAAGACATATGTTTTCAAATCTCACCATTATTTCTGCTGTCTGCACAGCGTGTGATGCGGAACCCACTTCCAGATTGAAGTTTGGTGCGGGAATATTCAGGTCCTGAAAGAAAGCATCGGACATTTGCAAATCGTAGTGCTGTCCTGTATGGACTAAAATATGATCAATGTGAATGTCACTGGATCTATGAAGTTTATTATGCTTGTGGATTTCAGAAATAATCGGAGCTATTTTCATAAAATTGGGTCTTGCACCAACAATGAGAATAAGTTTTAAATATTTCTTCATTAAGACACTTTTAAAATATTTTCGATTAGATTAAGTACGGCATCAAGAGCATTATGGCTTACATTATCTAATTTCTCAGATCGAATTCGCTTTTTAAGCAGGATTTTTTTTTGCACGTCATCAACGGTTTCCAATAATGTGAGGCGCCCATTCTCTGAAAGGTATCTGTCTACTGCACCAATCTTACCTCTGAAGATGCTATAAACGGGAACACCCAATGCAGCGGCTTCCCGATTCATCGTTCCGCCCCCGCTGATGACCAGATCCGAATGCCATATAAGATTGAGCCCCCAAACTACATGCTCCGGGAATACAATTTTTCCATTATTGCACCACTCTGACCAATTATTTTTAACCCAAGCTGTCTGTTTTTTTTCGTTTCTTGGCAGTATGATAATGCACGTATTATCTTGCTGCACTAAGTAGTTAATGGTTGCCTCAAAGAGCAATTCGCTTTCCGGATTATGATAATGCGCCTCTGTTGCAGGAGGGCGCACAGTCACGATCAATTCACTATCATTGAGGCCCAATTCTTCCATAATGGATGAATCCGGTATGAAGTCATGTACATATACGTCTTCTTTGATCCCAGGATACTTGAAAATAGATTTAGTACAACTTTTTATATCATCGTCGGAGATCATTTCCGGTACAATCATATAATCAAACTTCACAACCTCTTTTGAGTATTCATAATCAGCTATCACTACAGTCGGTATGTTTAGGATTGTTGAAATCATTACCTGGGATCTTGAGCCATGCGAAACGGCAATATCAGGATTTTCTTTCAGGGCGGTGGGCATCAATTGAAGTGATCGGATCAATAATCCTGAGGCTTTTAAAAATATATTCTTGCCATAGTGGCGTCCTATTCTTTCGTATTTAAAATTTGAAAGATCCGCCAGTCCGCAGACCTGGAAACAATCTCTTGCCGTTAAAAACGTGATGTATCCGCGTTTATTGAGTTCATTGATGATTGGTTTGAAGAACGGAATATGGGGCGAATTGTCTAA
>JBEKJA010000399.1:0-3206 GCA_050011475.1 Syntrophales bacterium | reverse complement strand
TGGATATGAGATAATTATTTTTTTATGATTGGTGGTTGATTAAATTTCACTCTTATAATATGAGAGCGTCTGAATTTGAATTGCCATCGGAGATGAAACACATCTGCGATGCTGTGATAAACGTATGATATGGTTTTGAAAGGAGACGCGACAGCTATGGTAAACATCACCATTAACGGTCAACAAATCAGCGCACACGCCGGAATGACCATTCTCAAAGCTGCAAAGCAGGCGGGCATTGACATTCCCACACTCTGTGAGCATCCAGCTTTAAACTCGGTTGGCGCCTGTCGTATGTGTCTTGTGGAGATTCAGGGTCAGCGTAACCTGCAGACGGCATGTACTTTTCCCATCACAGAGGGGATGGACATACAGACGGAGTCGCCAAGGGTGGTCTCAGCGCGAAAACTTATCCTTGACCTCCTGTTTTCAGAGCGGAACCACTACTGCATGATCTGCGAAATGAGTGGGGATTGTGAATTGCAGAACCTGGGATACCGATACGGTCTGGATCATTGGTTATACCAGACCTATACCAAATCCTTTCCCCTGGACGCATCCCATAAGTATTACCTCATGGACCACAACCGCTGCGTTCTATGCGGACGATGCATACGAGCATGCGGTGACAAGGTGGCCAATCATACTTTGGGCCTGCGGCTGCGCGGCGCCGATACGATGGTCCATGCCGATGGACATATTCCGCTCAAAGATTCAACCTGTATCTCCTGCGGTTCATGTGTCCAGGTGTGCCCTACCGGCGCTTTGGTTGACAAGCGAAGCGCATTCATGGGGCGGAACATCCAGACGGAACACATTGTAAGTACCTGCGGGCAATGCAGTATAGGATGCGGCATGACAATCGTAACTCGCGGCGGCAACGTTCTTCGGATCGACAGTGACTGGAATGCCGAAGTCAACGGCGGTCTGCTGTGCAAATATGGCCGTTTTGAGCCGCTTTATAACGAGCGCCAGCGTATTGAGACTCCCATGATTCGGGCGGAGAAAGGTCTTGAACCGGCTAGCTGGGAGGAAGCATTAAAGACAGTTGCCGAACATATGGGTGGTGTGAAAGAAAAAGACTTGGGAATATTGACTTCCACCAATGCGACGAACGAAGCACTGTATCTGGTGGATCAGCTGTTCCGCCAGGAGTTAAAAGCCGGAAACGTTGGTATCCTCAACGACTGTGTACCCAGGCCGTTCGATAAGGCTTCGGGCACGCTTGCCGATATTGAAGGCAGCGATTTGATCCTGCTGGTTGGGGTGGATCCTGCCAAGGATCAGCCGGTTGCCTCCTATCCGGTGAAACGTGCCATTGATAAGGGAGTGAGGCTCATCGTAGTTGATGATAAGGACAACGGACTGACACCCTTTGCAACGATGAGCCTGTCCATGTCCGATATCAAAAAAGGTGTTGATATAGCCGAACGCGCGGAACATCCCGTCATTGCATATGGTACCGGCATTACGGAAGCGGCAGTGAATGCCCTTAAAAAAATAAGCAAGAAGGCTTCTTTTATTGCTATTGAGCCTGGATTCAATACATATGCCGCGGTTGCCTATGGTCTGAATAACGGATTCAAACCCTCCTCTGCCAAATTTCTGTACATCCTGATCGGTGAACAGAATTGGACGGATGATGAACTGCTGAAGAAAATTCCCAAGAGTGCATTTGTTGTCGTTCAAGCCAGCTTCAAATCGCCTCTGACCGATCGGGCTGATGTCGCGCTACCCATGGCTACATGGTCAGAGCGGGAAGGCAGCCTTACCAATACGGAGGGCCGTTTACTCAAACTCAGCAAAGCCGTGGAGCCGAGAGGAGAGGCGAAGCCGGACTGGGAGGTCCTCTCCTTGCTTGCCTATAAAATGGGAAAGAAGCTGGGTTCTTCATTGAAGGAAATTTCGTCTCGTGCGAATAAGCAATTTAAATAATAAGGAGAATCACAATGGCAAAAGTTAAGATCGCTACTGACTGGCTGGCTGGTTGTGCCGGCTGCCATATGTCACTGTTGGACATTGACGAGAGGATCGTCAAGTTGCTGGAATCGGTGGAATTCACATCGAGTCCGGTGACGGATCTGAAACATCCGCCTAAAGAAGGCGTCACCGTGGGGATTCTTGAGGGGGCGATCTGCAACACCCACAATATCGAAGTTGCCAAACAGATGCGGGAACGGTGTAAGATCCTGATAGCAGTCGGTGACTGTGCCACATTTGGAGGCGTCGTCGCAATGCGTAATTTATGTGGTACCGGGGCGGCATTAAACCGCGCATATCTTGAAACGGAGAGTGTTGTAGACGGCCTGATTCCTGAGTCACCGGAGCTTGGAGTACCTCTCGAGACGGTAACGGGCGTGGACAAGGTGGTGAAGGTCGATTTATTTATTCCCGGCTGCCCGCCAAGTGCCGATGCATTTTACTATGCAATATCAGAACTACTGGCTGGACGAACCCCGATAATTCTGCCGCCTGAACTTTTTAAATATGACTAGAGGAGAATGGATATGGGTACTCGAAAAATAACAATTGAACCGGTGACTCGTATTGAAGGGCACGGGCGTGTAACGATTCACTTGAATGAAAATGGTGAGGTTGATCAGACTTTTTTCCACGTGGATGAATTCCGCGGCCTTGAAAAGTTCTGCGAAGGCCGGCCCTATTTCGAAATGACTCAAATCACACAGCGCATCTGCGGAATATGTCCAGTAAGCCATCATCTGGCGGCGGCAAAAGCCTGTGATGGTGTTGCCAGGGTAGAGTTGCCAAGGCCTGCGAAACTGCTGCGTGAAATGATACATATGGGGCAGCTCATCCAGTCCCATGGGATGCATTTCTTCTATTTGGCGGCACCCGATTTGGTGCTCGGTTTCGATGCCGACCCGGCAATAAGGAATGTCTTCGGGATCATTAAGGCGAATCCCGAACTGGCTTTGAAGGCGGTGAATCTTCGTCGCTTCGGCCAGCAAGTCATTCAAAGGCTTGGCGGGAAGAGGATCCATCCCAATTTTGCAATTCCGGGTGGAGTAAATGCCCCCCTGAGTCCAAAAGACCGCAAGGAAATCGCTGCAGAGCTCGATACGATGATTGGAATCGCAAAAGTAGCGATCAGTATCGGGAAAGGATGGCTCGAAGCCAACAAGGAAACCGCCGCATCCTTTGCCTCTTTTCCCTCCAGCTACATGGGTCTGGTTGATGAAGAGGGC
>JBEKJA010000398.1:0-3217 GCA_050011475.1 Syntrophales bacterium | reverse complement strand
CGCTGTTTCCAAGTGTCCCAGCATATAAAGAGGGGTGCCACGCAAGAATGATGAGAAGCAACACAATAAGTGCTTTAAAGGTTAAATCAAAATACTTCATGTCATTTCTCCTTCTAAATGAAACAGATACAGGTGTGCAGAACTAATGCAGGGAAATGTATGCTGTATTCCTAATGGGTTAACAATCTAAAGTCAATCTAAATTATGGATCACACGGTGAAGATTACAAATGGTAATCAATTGATTCTATTACTGAAGATTTCGTTTGTTTGTAGGAGAAAGAGATAACTCTATCCTGATTTAACTTTCCCCCTCCCCTTGCACTCAGATTTAAAAACATCCAAGAGATAAGCTCTACCCGCACATATTTTACTTTGAGTGAAAAATTTCACGAGAGTTCATCTAGAATCATTCTTTATGTATTTTGATGTTAGCTATAGGTTAGCAAAAAAGAAAATGGGTTACAGAAATTAATCTGTAACCCATTGATTTTATTGGCGCGCCCAGCAGGATTCGAACCTGCGACTTTCAGATTCGTAGTCTGACACTCTATCCAGCTGAGCTATGGGCGCGCGTAATGACTTGTTTCAACAGCTATTCAGTAAAAAATAGATCCTGAATCAAGTTCAGGTTGACAACAGTGGCGGTGCAGGAAGTCTTGGGGTAGTTTGTCTCACCATTTCCCTGCTAACAGCGAAATTTACAGGGTATTTGACCTTAACATCACCTCAAATTTGGTCAAATCTCCCGTTTTCCTCTGCAATACCATACGGTCAAGAGAAATTGATTGAATTCCGAACAGGGAAAAACAGGGAATTGGCAGTCGACCCTGACCTGCCCCCCGATGGAGATTTTTTACTCTTCGCGCCACGCCAATAACCCTTAATGAACGGCGGGCTTATTGTGGCTCCCCAAATCAGCATCCAATACACCCCTTCCGAACACGCTCAATTATTATAACAAATTATCATGCAACACGATAACTAATCTTTTTGATAATAACCTTTCAATTTTTCGGCGGGAGTATACGAACAACGATCTTGTGTGTCAATAAAATATAGACCGAAAATAAAAAAGTAGGACTATAGCGGGACAAAATGATCACATAAAGAAAAAGGGGTTAAGCATGATTTGGCTAAACCATTTATTTTACTGGCTCCCCAAGCGTAACCATTATTATAACCACTCTCCGTTTTTGAAGGTACAGCAAACAGTATGTTATGGGGGGGGTATTCCCATTATAACCCTATAGATCAAAAAATATTCTAAAATCATTTTGTAACAACGACTTGTTATCACCGCAGACTGTCCGTTTGGAATCGTATTCTATTGCCAGTGCAGTAGCCATTATGAAGTAGATTAACTTGTAAAACTTACTGGTCCTGAGTTGATAGGAGCTAATTATCTAACATTTACCAATTTCCTATTTCAGGGTTCGATAATACATAATTATGAGACAATAATCACTTATTTATCAACTCTTTGGTCACTTTTTATTTAAGATAATTCGTTGTAAAGAATGTCCTATTGTTAATTTTTACGACGAAGCACACACTTTCACTTTTCAACTTATCGAATTTGTGGCGGGCTTCTTCCAGTTTTTCAGCAACATATGAGTCGATTTGAATACTCGCGAATACACACTCTTTCCCCTCCATTCCTTGCCTAATCGCTTCAAGATCCATTTCTGATATGCCTTGTGTAGGGAGTTCGTCAAATGTTGCTGTTATAACAAAGTCCTTGAGACGAGGAAACTCAGAACCGGGGACAATCTCATCCTCATCCTCATCTACATCGCGTGCCCATTCATGTAAGAGATCGCAATATATTAAAATGAAAGCAAGTGGATGTTTCTCAAAATGAATCTTATCTACGCTCGCAATATCACTCAGCTTGTTGTGAAGGGCAATGGCGGAAGCGGCTGGTGCTACAACTTCAAAATCAAAACGAGAATTACCGAGGAGTAGGAGTGCCCCCATAATGCCATGGTCCAGACCTGTACCCTTTCCATCTTTATCCCTAAGGATATCCATTATTACCCTTCGCAGTTCGTTCTCATCCCGCCCCAGCCGACGATGAAAGGACACGAGCTGATCAATGGAGTCAATATAATCCGGGTTGTATAGGACCGTATCCACAGGGAGGTTTCGCATCGGGTGACAGCTATCTTCACCGATAAAAGCCCTAATGATGTCCCAAAACCATTTATTGGAGGTCTGAAGTGGATAAGCTACGTCGTGGAACAGAGAAGTCATCACCCAAGCGTGCTCGATCTTAGCTTTCTTTTTCTCTTCCTGAAGGTTTCGGTAAGCCGGATAACATTTTGCTAAGTCAGGCAGATTATTTAATCTGTCGAGTATCACAGCACCGAGGAGGAATACGATGAACTGATGGACGAAGTGATCTCGGTAGTATGGGATACTGGACAAGATTTTCTTGTTAAATAACTGGAATTGGCGCCAAGCAGACATGGTCTGCGGGATATCATAACTTTGGTAATGTGCCCAAAGTTTGGGGAAAAAGTCGACAACGGCATCTTCCACACTATCGAAAGTATTCAGTTGTTTATAGAATCCCAATAAAAATACACTAACAGATCTCACTAGACTCCTTGAAGCACGTTATCTCTTAGCAGAACGTGTTTATTTCCATCACACAAAGATTATTAGCGGTGCAATGATTGGCAGGGCTGTTCAAGAGATGTTAATATCAGGACAAATCAAAGAAAGTAAGTTGTGTGAATTGGGTGATGATACGTTAGTTAACCTTCTCATGAAAGACGATGCACCAGATGTTACAAAACAATTAGCAAGAGCTTGGATTGAACGTAAATTGCACAAACAATTTAAATGTTATACGTGGGACGATTTTTCCGTTTTGCAATCTCACGATCATACTGAGAGCATAGAAGAAATCATTAAAGCACGTTTTATCGATCCAGATAATCGCAAAGATCTTGAAGATACTATTGCTAATGAAATAAATTCAAAATCAGGAGATGTTTTAATATACGCACCACAACGCTCTATGAATATGAAAGCAGCCGAAACAAAGGTTATATGGAATGGAAGCCCAAAAGCTCTCAAGGATATTGATGATAGACTTTTAGCACCAAGATTAAAAGAAATTATTGAGGCACATAAAGCACTGTGGAGAACTTCTATTATCTGCAGTCGCAATCTTGAAGATGATAAATTGAAATTATTGAAAACTGCAT
>JBEKJA010000397.1:0-3220 GCA_050011475.1 Syntrophales bacterium | reverse complement strand
TAGCCGACACATGGACAATTCCGTTGGCATCTATGTCGAATGTCACATCAACCTGAGGCATTCCTCTCGGTGCGGGGGGAATTCCCACCAGCTCGAAACGGCCGAGGGTGCGGTTGTCCGACGCCATTGGGCGCTCACCCTGGAGAACATGAATACTTACCGCCGGCTGATTGTCCGCTGCCGTGGAAAAAATCTGGCTTTTACGTGTTGGAATGGTCGTGTTCTTTTCAATGAGTTTCGTCAAAACCCCGCCCAGCGTCTCTATGCCGAGGGAAAGGGGCGTTACGTCAAGCAGCAGTACATCCTTTACATCACCAGCCAGAACTCCTGCCTGGATCGCCGCACCAACGGCTACCACTTCATCCGGATTGACACCTTTATGCGGATCTTTCCCAAAAATTTCTTTAACCTTCTGCTGTACACTGGGCATTCTGGTCATACCACCCACAAGGATAACCTCGTCTATCTCCTTCGTCGTCAGTCCCGCATCCTTGAGAGCCGTTTTGCATGGACCCTCAACCTTATCGATAAGATCCTCCACCAGGGATTCGAGTTTTGCCCTCGTCAGTTTGATGTTCATGTGCTTCGGCCCAGAGGCGTCCGCCGTGATGAACGGAAGGTTTATGTCCGTCTCCATGGAACTGGAAAGCTCCATCTTGGTTTTCTCCGCTGCCTCCTTGAGTCGCTGAAGAGCCATCCTGTCATTTTTCAGATCGATTCCCTGGTCTTTCTTAAATTCCACTACCAGATAATCGATGACCCTCTGATCAAAATCCTCGCCCCCCAGATGGGTATCGCCATTTGTTGACTTCACCTCGAACACCCCATCACCCAATTCCAGAATGGAAATGTCGAAAGTTCCGCCACCAAGGTCAAACACGGCTATTTTTTCATCCTTTTTCTTATCAAGACCATAAGCAAGTGCCGCCGCCGTCGGTTCATTGATAATTCGCAAGACGTTCAAGCCGGCAATCCGGCCGGCATCCTTTGTGGCCTGACGCTGAGAATCATTGAAATACGCCGGTACAGTAATAACAGCATCTGTTATTTTTTCACCCAGGAAATCCTCGGCAGTCTGCTTCATCTTGGTCAGAATCATGGACGAGATTTCCGCAGGACTATAATTACGTCCGCGAACGGTTATCTGGCCATCGCCATTGGACGCTTCCGTAATTTTATAGGCTATGACAGATTTATCGTACTGGACTTCTTTGGAGCTATATTTTCTGCCGATGAGGCGTTTGATTGCATAAACGGTGTTCTCCGGATTGGTAACTGCCTGTCTCTTTGCAATCTGCCCTACCAACCGCTCACCGCTATCCGTAAATGCAACCATCGATGGTGTGGTTCGGTTACCCTCCTGGTTGGCTATTACCACAGGATCTCCACCTTGCATAACAGCCACACAAGAATTTGTTGTCCCCAGGTCTATTCCAATAATTTTTCCCATGATTTAATATCCTCCTTGCGAATCGTAACATGGCTTTGTTAAAAAAATACGTGCTGTGCTGCACTTCAATTTCATATGATCAACACTTTCCTTCGTCATCCGTTTTGGTTTTTCTGCACACGGAAACCTTGGCCGGTCGAAGGAGTCTGCCGTTGAGCAGGTATCCTTTCTCCAACTCATCGACGACTTCATTGTGTTCATGTTTATCACTCTCAACCTGGTAGAGGGCTTCATGCACATTGGGGTCAAAAGCTTTGCTGGCGCATTCGATCTGTTCCACCCCATGTTTCTTCAAACAACTCGTGAGCTGCTCTTCAATCATCTTCAAGCCTTCCTGAAACGATTCAATGTCACCCTTGCCGGATCCGGCCTGGGATAAGGCCCTATTGATACTGTCCACAAAGGGAAGAAGATCTCGAAGCAGTCTTTCGTTTCCGTATTTCAACGTATCCATTTTTTCCCTAGTCAACCGCTTTTTCACATTCTCCAATTCGGCTACGGCCCGAATATACTTATCATAATTTTCCGCCGCCTCCTTCTCCCTGGCCGCCAGGCGGGATTCGAGATCATTGGCGTCATCATGAGCTGCCAGAGGTTCCTGTTCCTGTTGCGGTGTATGACCATTATTCCGCTTTTGTTTGTTTACCATCATTTATCCGATTTATTTTGTATCCGGCTTCTGAAATAGCCGGTAATCCACCATTTCACAAACAGCATGCCCCACGGTGATATGGATTTCCTGTATGCGGGGTGTACTGTGCGAGGAGACATGAAGCGAATGATCGACCATTTTCGCGATATCTCCCCCATCTTTCCCTGTAAGTCCAATGGTAACCAAGCCCGTTTTTTTTGCCGTTTCCAAACCCTTCATGACATTTGGCGAAACGCCGCTGGTGCTCATTCCCCATGCTATGTCTCCCGGAAGTCCCAATGCTCTGATCTGCTTGCTGAATATCTCTGAAAAATCATAATCGTTGCCAATACTGGTGATGACGGATGTGTCCGTTGTGAGGGCAATTGCCGGAAGGGGCGGCCGTTCAATAAGGAACCTGTTGATAAATTCCGCAGCAAGATGCTGGGCATCCGCTGCAGATCCGCCATTTCCAAAAAACAGAATCTTGTTGCCCGATTTCAAGGCAAGCGTAACGGCATCGACCACTGACACAATGCGTGAAAGATTTTCATTGATAAAAACTTCTTTCAGATGGGCACTGTCACGAAATATTTTTACAATATAATCTTCCATAATGACTAAGAGATATAAAATATTGGGATATATGAATTCGTGGCTACCAAATTGCGATTAATATAGGTATCGGTCCAGACACTGTCAAGGGAACAGGGCCAATTGTTCTGTGTGAAATTATAGCGGGATTTCTACTAAAACGAGGTTTCGTGATATCTATCCCGAAGTTCAGCCAATTTACCCCGGTTCCATCCGGATATACGGCTGAAATATTGGGCAATCCGGGCGATCCCCTCCACTTCCTGAGACCCGCAGACGGGACAAACGGATTTTAAACCCCGGACTGTTTGCCCGCATGTCAGGCATGTAGTAAACTCCGGAGAAAAGATGACTTGGCGGCTTCTGGTTTTCCGATAGGCGCGAACCAGGAATTTTTCCAGATCCTTTACCGGTGGTTCACTGTCGCCCAGCCAGAAGTGAGTAACAGCATCTCCTTTCAAAAAGGGGTGGAAACGGCCTTCCATATCGATTTTTTTTAAAGGCGGTATAACGGCACCGTTCATCAGGTGGGTTGAGTTGGTGTA
>JBEKJA010000396.1:0-3238 GCA_050011475.1 Syntrophales bacterium | reverse complement strand
CCTGATCCGTGAAGAGACCCCACTGCTGGTGATCGATTTGTCCCAGAGGAAGGTTGTGTACAAGAAGCGAGAGGTGGACATGACGCCCTCACGTCTCGCTCTGTATGCCTTCTTTGCTATGCGGAAACGGGAATGCTCGAAGGATTCGACCAACTGTCGGGGCTGTACGGATTGCTATGTGGAAATGGAAGAGATACTTGCCTGCCAAACACAGATTGCCGACCTGTACCGTAGAATCACATTCAGCCGCGACCACGCTGCCATGAGCGACTCCGGCATCCTCGGCCTGACCAAGGCAAACTTCAACTCCACCAAATCCAAGATCCGGGAGATCCTGCAACAGGGCTTCGGTCTCCACGCCCTGCCTGAAATCTCCATCGAAGGTGTCGGGACAAAGCCGGACACCCGCTACGGCTTGAAGATCGATCGGGATAGGATACGGGTGATATTATGATAAATCACGTTATTATTACATCAAATGGTACATATAGGCGTCAAATTCTTCTTGAAATCAAGCGACTGGATCCTCATTGACTGGTTCACCTATGATGCCTGTATTGATAAAGGTGATTACCGGCCAAGGACAAAATAGATATGACCATGAAGTAACGGCAACATTGCAAATATTTTCATCAAAAGCCTTCTTCGATACTCTTTTACGTAATTTGAAGGTTTGTAAGGAGGAAACATGGATCGGGAGTTACAGATACTCGTCTTGAGCGCAATTCTGCATGATGTAGGGAAATTTGCCCAGCGGGCCAATCGCCCCTTTTCCAAGGAAATGGAGTCCACATATTTGACAAGCTATAAAGGGGTTCAGGGACACTGGCATACCCTCTATAGCGACTATTTTATCGAGAAGGACCTTCCTATGCCAGAGGAATTGGATAGGGACCGCGGAAGGATAGCACGTATCGCATCGGCTCACCACCGCCCGAATGAAAACGATTTACTGGAGATGTGCGTAACCATTGCCGACCGTCTCAGCTCAGGGGCAGAAAGAATAAATTATCACGACACGGAAGGAGATACGGACTTTCGGGAAGCTCGCCTGCTTTCAATTTTCGAAGAAATCGAACTTAAAAAGCACCGGTTTGAGGCTCCTGGAAACTGGTATCATTCACTGACACCCCTGGAAGCAGCGAGCAGCGTTATTTTCCCCGTTAAGGCAGCAAAGGCCGGCGTCCCGGGAGAATACGAAGCTTTGTTCGACAATTTTCTGGAGGCTGTAAAAAAGCTGGATGCCTCTCTACCCTTTACCTTTTATCTCGATTCCCTCATCTCCATCATGGAGCGCTATACTTGGTGCATTCCCTCGTCATCTTATGAAACGCTACCCGACATCTCACTGTTTGACCATGCTGTGACAACGGCCTCTATTGCACAAGGCTTATACCTCTTCCATAACGAAAAGAAGACCGTCCCTCGCTGGACAGACGGGGAAGAAAAATTTCTCCTCTTGGGCGGTGACCTGTCAGGTATCCAGAGTTATATTTTTGGTATCAGCCACAACTCCGGGCGGGGTGTATCTAAGATCTTCCGGGCACGGTCCTTTTACCTGCATGCCTTGGTGCGTTCCGTTCTTATTTCAATTCAGCGCCGCTTTGGCCTAATGCCCGTGTGCCGGATTCTGGATGCAGGAGGAAAGTTCATTCTCCTCCTGCCGAGGATACCCTCCATTGAGGAACAGTTGCCAATCATTGAAGGGGAAATACAGAACTGGTTCCGGAGGAAGTATAAAGGTCTTCTCACATTGAATCTCACTTGGGAAACGTTACTTACACAGTCTGACTTCATGATGACTAAGTTTCAGAGCAAACTGGACCAAGTCAATGAGACCATCGATACAGCCAAGCTGACAAAGCTTAAAAGGTCGATAGGCCAATCAGGCCCGGTCATTGATGAGGATTATGATGAGTTGGAAGGTGGCAACTGTGCCATCTGCAATGTTAACCGGATTGATCTGGAATCCATGAAGAAATACAAAGAATTTTATGACATGGAGATGGCCATTTGCCGGGATTGCTTTCAACAGATCGACGATATCGGCACTGACCTGCCAAGGATGATCTTCCATGTATATGGCCATGCCGGCCGGGTGGAACTCTTCGACGGCATAAAGATCTCCCTGACTGATAGGCCACCGGATGTCCGTAAGGATGTATTTCTCGTCGAAACCTTCCGTGATGGACTTGGTTTTGCCAGAACTCGTCTAGCTCGGCGAATACCCAGATTGATGAGTGAAGAACTGCAGGACGAAAGATGGTACCGTTTATTTGATGAGGAATCAGAGGGGACGCCTTTGCAGGAGGATCAGCCAAAAACCTTCGGCATGATCGCTCTTAAATCAAAAAAGGTTCTTGAGAATGAATTGGTTGGAAGATCATTGCTGGGCTTCTTAAAAGCCGATGTGGATAACCTCGGTTTCATCTTTGGCCTTGGCTTGAGAGCCCGTCTCTCCTTGGCTCGCTTTTCCTTCCTTTCCAGGATGGTTAATCTTTTCTTTTCTGACTATCTCGTTGCGCTTCTGGAGAAGGATTACCCCGATGTCTATATAGTGTTTGCAGGGGGAGATGATGTTTTTCTGATCGGTCCCTGGCATCAGACCCTGCAGTTTGCTCTCCATCTACGAATGGAATTCTCAAGATTCTGTGCGGAAAACTCGGATCTGTCACTTTCTGCAGGGGTTCTCGTAGCCCGGCCACGTTACCCGATCCGTATGGCTGCTAAGCTTGTTGAAGAATATCTTAAGGCTGCGAAAGGGTTCAAGGCCAATGGCCGGGAAAAGGATGCCGTCACTGTTTTGGAAGAAGTCATAACATGGGACGAACTGGCACAACAACTTGATATGGGCCAAAAAATTGACAAAGCTATGGAGGAAAAAGAGCGTACTGGTTTTTCGATGGCGTTTCTTTATAGATTGCTCCGTTATCATCGAATGTATAAAAAGTTCATAAAACCGGAAGATGGGTATATAAAAGCCGGACGCTATCTCTCCCACGCCCATTATGATATCGGGCGAAATATCATGGACAAACGCAAGAAAAACCAGAAAGAGCTGGAAATGCTCTGGGAAATCTTTGCGGTGGGTGGCAGGGAAAAACTCAAGCTGGCCGGGCTTTACCTGCCACTGTTTTATGCCATCAACCTAAATCGTAAGAATTAAAGGAAAGGAGGGTAGATAATGAAATACTTTGATGGAAAGGGAAATTTTCGGGCAGAGATGCTTGACGAGGAA
>JBEKJA010000395.1:0-3241 GCA_050011475.1 Syntrophales bacterium | reverse complement strand
CGTGCTCGCTTTCGTCCTTATAACCACCCACTTCAATGGCTGCACGTTTTCGGCCTCTTGTAAACTTGACGGCGTTTGACAACAGGTTGGTAAGGACTTGCCTGATGAGAGTCTGATCTCCCGTACCGGTTGGACATTTGCAGATTTTCAAGGGTATATGCCTGTCAGGATTGATGATCTTAAGATCCTTCCATACGTCCCGAACAAGGCTCTTTATATCTAATGTCGTAATGGTCAGATCCTTCCTGCCCAATCGCGAAAAGGCCAGCAGATCATCGATGAGATGACCCATCATCTGTGAATTGCTTCTGATGACATTAAACTTTCCCAGTGTATCCCCGTCAAATTTATCCCCATGTTTCTTGAGGATCATCCTGGAGAAACCGTCAATTGCACGCAGGGGGGTACGGAGATCATGGGAGATAGAGTAGCTGAAGCTGTCCAACTCCTTGTTTGCCGCTGCAAGCTCCTGGGTAAGATCCTCAAGTTCAGCCGTCCGCTTCAACAATTCCACTTCCGCCTGTTTTCGTTCGGTAATATCAATGCCCGTACCGATTACATGCAGCACCTCCCCTGATTCACCGATCAGTGCGGAATTAGACCAGGCAACTAGCCGCCTCGAACCGTCTCTGGTCAGCCAGTAGTTTTCATGGGTATTTGGGAAGGCGCCTGCACTGACTTCCTCCCATGTGCTCAGGACCCCGGCCAAATCTTCCGGCGGGACCAGGAATTCCCAGAAGACCCGCCCGAGCACTTCTGATGCCGAAAAACCCGTCAACTCCTCACATGCCCGGTTGAATTGCCTGATCCGTCCCTGTCTATCCAGGACCACAACCAGCGCTCCCTCCGTCTTGAGCACTGCGGAGACAAAGTCGCGCTCTTTGCGCAGCTCCTCTTCGGCTTCCACGCGTTTGGTGATATCCATAAATATGACAGCGAATTGGCCGGGCTTCGGACTATAGGCAAATACGTCATAATGACGGCCAAGGGCTGACGAGTAATTCTGGAAGTGCACCGATTCACCAGTGAGAGCCACTTTGCTGTATGAATCCAGCCAGTACGGATCATCGTTGGGCAAGACTTCATGGACCGTCCTGCTTATCACATCCTCGCGTTTCAGTCCGGTCATGCGCTCAAACGCAGGATTGATATCCAGGAAACGGTAATCGCAGGGCGCCCCATTATCATCGCAAACGATCTCATGCAGGGCAAATCCTTCCGTCATGGAATTGAAAAGAGACCGGAAGCGCTCTTCACTATCCTTAAGCGCTTTTTCCATCTGTTTGACTTTTGTGACGTCATACGCAACCTCACCCGCACCCACTATGCTGCCTGCGGCATCCCGGATGGGAGCCTGCAATATTTTGTAGACCCTGCGATACCGGCCAGGGTCACCGAATTCCAAAGTCGTGTTTATACTCCTGCCCATTAACACCTGACTCCATGAACTGACAGCGACTTTCTGCTGTTCGGGCATATGGGCAAATACCTCAACCATGCTCATGCCGACTTGGACATCCTTTCCGGTAAGCCGTTTCAACTCCTCCTGGTAGGCCTTGTTGAAGAAAACGTACCGGAAGTTCATGTCCTGAGCCGCGATAATCACTTCCGTTTCTTTCGTTACCGCCTCCAGCAGTTCATGAGTCTGCCTTAATTCTTTTTCAGCCCTTATCCTTTCCTGTATTTCGGCTTGCAGTTGAGCTGTGCGCTCCTCCACCCTGGCCTCCAGATCTCTGTGGGCTTCCCGTAGTTCATTTTCCGCCTCTTTGCGTGCCTTGTGCTCATCAACTTCTGCGAGGGCTCTCCGTACTGCCGATGCGAGCCTATACAGTCGGTTTTTCATGACATAGTCCTTTGCACCGCCAGTCAGGATATCAATGGCCAGATCCTCGCTGATCGCACCTGTCACCAAAATAAAAGGGATGTCTGGGCATCTCTTTCTTGCCTCGGCAAGGGCTTGTGCTCCATTATATTCGGACAGGTTATAATCGGATAGGATAATGTCAGGTGAAAATGCGTCCAATTCCTGAATAAATTCCTGTTCAGCCTTCACACGCCGGGAGGTAAAGACCATCCCGTCCTCCTCCAGCTCAAATTCCATCAGGTCAGCATCGGAAGCGTTGTCTTCAAGAATCAGGATACGGTGCACTTTGTCCATAGTCTGATCTCCGGAAAGAAATGCTCTGTTTGTGAAAGGATGGCGATATGAATGATTATTAATATCAATCCGTTACCATAACAGCAATAGCATATTGACTCTTCTCACCGTCTAGTGTCATTGCGAGCGAAGCGAAGCAATCTTACAAAACAATTTATAGGATTTCCACAGCGTTTTGTGTACCGCCCCGCGATGACCCAATAATCGTGCTTGACATGGCGGGAAAATGTCTATTACTTATTGTAGCCATCTTCAAACCCAATGCAATCGAAGGGGGGTGAGCATTGTCTCTAATCATTTGTTGATTTTTTGAAATCATTTGAGATATAATTTTTCAAAACATTCAAGACAAGGAGGGTATAGAATGAACAAAGCACAATTGATCGATGAAGTGGCAAAAGTAACCTGCAGTAAGAAAGAAGCTGAATCGGCAGTATCCGCGGCATTTGCAGCAATCCAGAAAGCACTGAAAAAGGGTGATGATGTAACGATCGTTGGATTCGGTACATTTGGCGTAGCCAAAAGAAAGGCTCGCAAAGGCAGAAATCCTCAGACGGGAGCGGAAATCAAAATAGCTGCAAAGAAGGTCCCCGTATTCAAAGCCGGAAAAGGTTTGAAGGACGCCGTCAAGTAGAAGCCACTCGCAATCGGACTTCTTAAAAACTACTGTTTACTATCTCTGAGCCGCCTCATTTTCCCATGAGGCGGCTTTTTTTATTGACTAAATCCTATATTTTGTGGTTATATTAAACATTAGCACAACATATTGTATCGTAACCCCTTCAATTTATATAACTCTACTGTATATTTTCACTTGATCTGGAGAATACCTGATATGGCCATTCACAAATCCATTATACCAAGATTGTCAAAAAACGCCCTGACGGTTCTGAAGAGGCGCTATTTACAAAGAAACGAAGAAGGCCATGTGATGGAAACGGCCAAAGACATGTTCCAGCGCGTTGCAAAAACGCTGGCCAATGCCGATTCCAAGTTTACTAAAAATGCAGATCTTGCGTCCCTGTCAGAGCAGTTCTATAACATGATGGCGGAACTTGAATTTATTCCCAATTCTCCCACTCT
>JBEKJA010000394.1:0-3241 GCA_050011475.1 Syntrophales bacterium | reverse complement strand
GCAGCATACCAAAATAGAGAGGGAGGCAGTCGTTTGCAGGGTCACTGAAAACCAGATAGGTTGTGTATTCACTTCTGATGTCCATAGGTATGAACCTAAGTTAGTATCCTATATAAATGAGCGCATAAATGATGTCGTATAATATTATTTTTAGTTATTAGAGAAGTAGGCGTGTGCTTACGTGTTTTGAAGAGTGAGGTCGACAGCATTGCTGTCAAATAAAATACTGATGATCGTTAGAAATATTAGAAATGTTAGCGGCAGTTTCTTCATAAATTTAATCCTATATTACGGAGAAATATCAATGATATCTTTAAGATAACTGACGATATCTTAAAAATATTGCTTAATTCGACTATTGACTGGTGGCATATGACTATTCAGATATTCTAGACCATATTTATTATTTATGTCACCTTTTTTATGTTCAAACCTTGTTGTGCACTTTCCACATATCATCATCAGTGAAGCAACGCTCACTATCATCTGGATTCATTGCATCCTGATCCATTTTCCTCCGGTCATAACGCTGATTGAGTATCTCGTCGTAATATTCGTGCTGAATAAGGAGGTTCATGATTTCAGTGGTTCCGGTCCAAATGAGAGCAAGCCGTACATCGCGAAGTGCACGTTCGATCGGATAAACATCGGTATAGCCGATGCCACCCATTACCTGCATCGCGCTGTTTACAATATTCCAGGCAGCTTCCGTGGCAAAGCGTTTTGCCTCGCTGACAATTCTTCTTTTGTTTTGGTAGTCTTCGTCGACAGCTCTGGCAGCCATGTAAGTTAAACCCCTGGCGGCATCAAGCTGTGTGATGCAGTCAGCAATCTTGAAATTCACTGCCTGGAATTTCCGAATGAGCTTGCCAAATGCAGCCCGCTTGTTTGAATACCTTACGGCCAGATCCAGAGCTCCCCAGATGCCAAGGCAACCTGCAGCAGAGGTCAGGCGTTCCGGTATCATCATTTGATTGAAACAAAAAGCACCCCCATGGAGCTCTCCTACGAGATTCGCTTTAGGCACTATAGCATTCCTGAATACCAATCTTCCTGTGCCCCCGCCCCGGCAGCCAAGCAATCCATAATGGTATTCGGTTTCAACACCAGGCCCCTTGTCAATTATCAGCAGACTGATTTTTTTGTATTTGTGGGCATTGGGTTCGAAATCGGTTTTGCAATATACAAGAAAAAAGTCCGCACCCTCTGCACCCACAACAAACCGTTTCTGCCCATTGACAACAAAATGGTCCCTTTCAAGGACTGCTTTCGTTGTTGCGCCAAAGAAATCTGATCCACCTCTCGGTTCAGTCAATGCTTCAGCGGCAACAAGCTTTCCCTCAAGGTAAGGCTTCAGGTATTTTTGCTTCTGTTCCTCTGTTCCAAATACATTCAGAGCCTCTCCAACGATAGAAGGCATCACAAAGGCACATCCCAGGGCCATTCCGAGGCATCCGATCTCTTCGATGGCAGCCACTTCAGCAACCCATGACATACCACGTCCACCATACTTTATTGGAAATCGAATACCCCTTAGATTATACTTGGCCAATTTTTCGACAAATTCCCTCGGATATTCGATCTCGTCCTTGTCCATCATTCTCAGAAAATCGCTCATGACTTCTTCCCGGACAAACTTTCTCACCTCATTACGAAGTACCCGTTCCTCAGGCTTTAGCAGGAAATCATACATAAAATACCTCCCTTCTTTTTGCGTTTTTCGATCTTCCTTTATGCTTGTACTATATATAAATCAGAATTCTTTTGGGCAGGAATAAGTCTCTGAAACGAACCCCTTCGCTTAACAGGGCGACCACAATATAAATAACTGACCACATGAAGTCAATAATACCGGTTGGCAGAAACGTTGTTGGAAAATCCGGAACGGATGATATATAACTAAACAACAGAACAACGTAGAAAAATCTGCCAAAAATCACCACCCCCACATTACAGAGATAACGTTGGATGTTAAAAGAAGAGAGGATTTGCAAATATACAAAAGAAAACAAAAACGATGCAATGAAAATAGCATAGAAGATGTGGGTTGGTGGGTTGTCAACACTGCAGCCTGTTCCAACAGAGAATGCGAAGTAAAATCCTCCAAATGCATCGTATAGGCCGCTCACAAAAAAGACGATCGCCAAAGCTTTTAATGATCTTAATTTAGCTATGGTACCCTCCTCTCAACAATTCCAGAAACACAAAACCCCGCTTCTCTCCGATTGCGGGGTCTCGATCATCGGTCCATAAAAACCCTCATATGTGGTTGTATAGGTGAGAACTTTTACTTTAGATAGAATATATATTGAATACTTAATATAACGATTTCCATCAGAAATCTACTATAAAAAGAGAAATTGACACCTAAGTGCCTTCAGGAAGAACATATAAGCTGCCCTATCTGCTACCCTGATTAATTTTAAGGCCAGATTTGTCTTACAAATAACACAGTTTCTGCAGTTGGCGCATCAATTCTCAGGAAACCATTTCCTCAATGATCGCCTTTACTGGCTTGATCTCTTTAACAAGAGCGGCAACTTGTCCCGCACCTGCAGGAAATAGATCAAAGTCACCCGTTGTCCAAGCTTGCGGGGCATTAGCAAACTTATATTCCTGTGAAAGATCAATAGCAGGGTCAGATGATAGATCTTGCATTTTCTTGTTAGCAATAACTCGCATCTTTGTGTTCATTTCTTTCATGGGAAGCAATATTGTGCCGCCATCACTACAAGCAACTATGGCTTCCTTCCATGCATTTGGGGCTGGGCTCTCTTCTGAAGCGATAAAGCGCGTCCCGATCTGCACCCCTTGTGCCCCGAGTGCAAGCGCGGCACGATAGCCTCGTGAATCAGCAATTCCACCTGCCGCCACAACGGGAACATTTACATGATCTACAACAAGAGGAACCAGAACCATTGTTGACGATTCAGATGCTACAGAACGTATTCCGCCGGACTCCTCTCCTGAAACAACAAGTCCGTCTACTCCATCCCTGGACCCCTTGATGGCATGAGGAAGAGAAAGGAGGACATGAAGACCATGCATGCCTAATTCATGAATAAGGGGATATATTTTCGATGGTGCGCCCACAGATGTCGTAACCATTGTAACGCCTGCGTCTTTTAGAATCTTGAGAATCTCCGGGTTCGAGGGATTCAAGATCATAAGATTTGCCCCAAAAGGGTTATCCGTCAGATCCCTGACTTCTCCTACCAACTTTTTTACCTCTTCCGGGCTG
>JBEKJA010000393.1:0-3257 GCA_050011475.1 Syntrophales bacterium | reverse complement strand
CTGTACCAGGAAGCATGGCATAGAAAAGAAGAAGTTTAAGTCAAGGCATACTACATAACCGTATATGATCTGTAGTCCTCTCAAAGCCCCCTGATGCTTTGGTGGAAGTCAGGGGGCTTCCTCTTTATAAAATCTATCTCTGTAAATTGATGCTCGGATGCTGCTCAATCTCAACCATGAGATCCACATGGCCAAACATTACACCCGGTATGACTTAACTATATCGATCTCTATTTTCCCCCAAAATTTTCTCTTCAACTATTTCAATGCAAACGTCCGCCATAAGGTCATGAAGTCGAAATAAATCTTTTACGGCAGTTTTAGTTATTTCGGAAAGCTCCATATCGGTAAGTGAAGAAATCTAAATTCACATGTGGTAGAAGAAACAGGGGTAAATTGGAAATGAAGACCATTGGAATTGCCTTGGGCAGCGGGGGTGCAAAAGGATTGGCATATGTGCTCATGCTTGAAGCATTGGATGAGCTTGGGCTCAAACCATCTTATGTTACCGGAACCAGTATTGGCGCCGTGATCGGTGTTATGTATTGTTCAGGATTAACTGCCAGGAAGTTACGTCGGATAATCGGCGAAATATCAATAGTGAAAAACGACACCCTGAAAGACGTGGTCACCAGGAAGCATGTATTCAAGTGGCTGAATTTTATTGCCCCTCAGTTCGGTGGTCACGGGTTGCTGAGAGCAGAAAATTTCATTAACTTCTTATTCGAGTCCATCAAAATAAAAACCTTTGAAGAACTTTCCATTCCTCTTCGTGTCGTTGCTTCGGATTTCTGGACTCGTGAGCAGGTGGTATTGGATCGCGGCGAATTGGCGCCTGCAATACAGGCGAGTATGTTTCTGCCCGGCGTATTCACACCCGTAACAATGGGCGGGAGCGTTTTGATTGATGGAGGAGCTGTAAATCCCGTGCCCTTTGATTTGCTGCCTGAAGCATGCGACCTGACCATTGCAATTGATGTTATAGGACGTCGCATTGCGGGTCCGGATCGTATACCATCCATGCAGGAAGCCATTTTTAATACATTCCAAATCATGGAACAAAGTATTATCCGGGAAAAAATGCGAAATACATCTCCGAATATTTATATTGAGATTGAAATTTCCGATATCCGTGTGCTGGAATTCTACAAAGCAAACGAAGTATTTAAACAGGCTCAAAAAGCCAAAGATCAACTGATGAAAGAATTAGAGAGACGAATTATTAAAAGTCATTAAATTTACATCAAGTAAAGAACAGCTACTCTTCCCGTTTCCCATTTCCATCTTTGCACCAAGAGTGTATCATTTTTCATTCTATGCATGGCCTGGACATCAATAAGCTATAGACCGTTCAGCTTACGGTAACTGGCTTTGTTGTTCTTATAAAAATTCAAGAACGCTTGAAATAGCTCGTCATATATCATACGGTTCGCAGGGTTAGGGCTATATGTGTTTTTGTACTCGATGAGGTTTGGAATATCCTTGAATTTTATGTAACCGAGACCGACTGAAGCAATGAATGCTGCACCACGAGCATTGGCCTGCATGGGATCCTTGACTTGGCGTATGGACCTGTCGAGGACATCTGCAAAGAGCTGACACCATGCATCGGATTTCGCACCGCCTCCTACAATACACAGCGGGTCCATTTTGCGGCGAATGAATTGTTCAACGTACTTGAGGTTCCAGCGGGTGTTGTATGCAACCCCCTCGAGGACTGCACGCACCATGTGGTCTTGTTTGGTCATCTTGGAAATATTGAAAAATCCGCCCCTTAAATTTATATCATCCACCGGTGTCCGCTCGCCATTGAGCCACGGTGTGAATATTAGCTTGTGACTGCCTGCCGAAACGGCTTTAACGATTTCATCGAGTTTCTCGTAAGGGTTAGCGGCTGGCTTGCCGGTCAAGAGGCTATTTTCAGGGAAAATGATATTTTCGAAAAGGAAGTTGAGGCATCCACCGGCAATATCTTGCTCATTGGCGCTGTAATATTTTCCGGGGATGGATGTGGGGAAGGAAGCGATCTGATGAAGTAAGTCGGTCTTCTTAAACGGGATGACGCACTGAACCCATGACGATGTGCCGATATAAATATGCCCCTCAAAGTCTCTTACAGCACCGGAACCGATGCAGGCACACTGATGATCAGGTGACCCCATAATCACCTGAACCTCTCTGGAAAGGCCAATCTCGTCCGCTACTTCAGGCAGGATTTTTCCAAGGATGTCGATGGAATATTTTAACGGGGGGAGCTTGTCGCGGTCTATGCCCAGAATATGGATGAGTTTTTCATCATAGCGGATATTGTTGATATCACGTATATCGGTGACCCAGAAGAGCTGGATGGAATCGTATGAGGCGGCAAACTCGCCTGTTAAGCGTAAATTCAAATAGTCCTTGCTGGGGAGGAACATGTGGGTTTTCGCATATACATCCGGATACTCGTTCTTGATGAATAAGACATGGGCAATGTCGTCCTTACCCGAAAGTGTTGGCCCGCCGGCGGTTTTCGGTATCCACCGCATGATTTGCAGGAGATTGTATCCTTCCAGACTCGGGAAGCCACCCATTAGTTTCTTTACATATGGTGCACCTCGGGAATCCATCCATGTAATAGAGTTCATAATATGATTGCCCTGCCTGTCCACTGCTACTGTGCTCGAGAAGGTGCTGGAGATACATAACGCAATCACATCTTCCTTTGGGACTACCTGTTTCTGCATCAACCGTTTTGATGCAGAGATGAGGGCCTGCCACCATTCTGCCGGGTCCTGCTCAGCACCACCCCGAGGAAGATAATATATTGGTGTTTTTTCGTATTCGAAGGTAATCACCTTACCATATATGGAAACGATGCAGGCTTTAATGCCGGATGTGCCATGATCTATTGCAAGAATATATTTTTGATCCGTTTGTTTCATTGTTCCCCCCTTCAAATCAAAAGGGTTTACACTCCGCGGCACCTTATCAAAAAGTTTCATAAAATATCCAGATTGGTTATTTTGCCTTGGGCATTGACGCTCTGGACAATAATACCGCCAAATGACTCGCCGCCTTCTTTTCTGCTGTCAAGCTTTATCACTTGCGGGATGAGGCCGATTAAATCATTTGGATTGATGCATGCCTCAGGAGGAAGCACACCCTTGGCTGTAATTTTACCTTGCTGCATAAGCATCGCCCCCATAGCACATGGGATGCCAGTGCCCTCTCCAAGAGCCTCACTCTTTGAGGCCAAGTGGAACCTGTACTCTTCG
>JBEKJA010000392.1:0-3259 GCA_050011475.1 Syntrophales bacterium | reverse complement strand
TACAGGACAGGTAGCAGGAAAGGTAATAACTTTAGCAGGAACGGCGGGATCAAGCGGCTCCGCCGATGGGATCGGTACAGCGGCGCTCTTTTACTCTCCTCAGGGCATCACCATGGACGGGACCAATCTTTACGTTGCGGATACCGGAAACCATACCATCCGGGTGATCGCCATATCCACAGGAGTGGTAGTAACTTTAGTGGGAACGGCAGGATCAAGCGGTTCCGCTGATGGGGTCGGCGCAGCGGCGCGCTTCAACTCCCCTCAGGGCATCACCACGGACGGGGCCAATCTTTTCGTTGCGGATACCGGAAACAATACCATCCGGCAGATCACCATATCCTCTACAGAAGTGGTAACAGTAACTACACTGGCGGGAACGGCAGGATCAAGTGGCTCTGCAGATGGGACCGGTTCAGCGGCGCGCTTCAGCTCGCCTGAGGGCATCACCACGGACGGGACCTATCTTTATGTTACGGATACAGCTAACAATACCATTCGGAAGATCCAGTAACTAAAGAGCTGACCCTGATCTATGCAAATCAGCAGCCTTACTTTGAAAAATCCAGTTTTCCTCGCGCCTATGGCCGGCATTACGGATGCTCCTTTTCGCCTCTTTAGCCGACGCTTTGGCTGCAGCCTTGCCTGTACGGAGATGGTAAGCTCCAACGGCCTAATCAGGGGAGTACAGAGAAGCCTGGAGTATATTGAACATATCCCTGAGGATACTCCTCTTGGAGTTCAAATATTCGGTTCTGATCCGGATATCATGGCGGAAGCCGTTAAAATTGCCGCCGATCATGGTGCAGCCCTGATAGATTTAAACATGGGCTGCCCCGTGAAAAAGGTGGTTAAAACGGGTGCCGGTGCTGCCCTGTTGAAAGATCCTTCCCGAATCGGGGCAATCATACGGGCAGTCCGTCAGGCAACCTCTCTGCCACTTACCGTTAAAATCCGATCCGGATGGTGCCGAAGCAACATCAACGCTAAGGCAATCGCTCTTATTGCTCAAAATGAGGGGGCCGATGCTCTGACGCTTCACCCAAGGACAGCAGATCAGGGATTTACCGGTTCATCTGACTGGGACCTGATAAAAGAGGTAAAATCCACCCTTTCAGTACCGGTTATCGGAAGTGGTGATATCTGGAGTCCGGACGATGCCCTTCGGATGATGAAGGATACAGGGTGCGATGCCATCATGATCGGGCGGGGTGCCCTGGGTAATCCATGGGTTTTTGAAGAAACTTTGGATCTTTTAGCTGGAAGAGTCCCACGTACCATACCGCTCAGCGAGAAGCAGGAAATCATAATGCAGCACCTCGAGATGACCCTTGACCATGGACAGGAGCGTCAGGTCGTGACAAGTTTCCGTAAACACCTCCTCTGGTACACAAAAGGGCTTCGCGGGGGTGCCGACTTCCGCCGAACCGCCTCAATGGTATCCAGCCGTACCGAACTATTTTATATCCTTTCAGAATTATTTAATAATTACATATAATTAGTCATCCTGAATTCATTTCAGGAACTATTCCAGCAGCGATGCATGTCACGCTATAAATCCCGAATCAAGTTCGGGATGACAAATTTGAAATATCACCCTTATAGGTCATCCTGAACTTGATTCAGGGTCTATTCTTTTATTCTAAGCCATATACATTCCTGAAATCAAAACTTGACATTTGAAGCGCAAGTTGCCATACTCGCACAAAATTTCCCAAAGAGTCGAGTTAGCACGAATGGAATTAACGGAGTTTTCGGAACTGGAGAAGAAGATAAAAAATCTTCTCGGAGACTATGCACAGCTAAAAAAAAGTTACCATGAACTGGAGGATATTCTAAAAAACAAGGAGTCGGCGTTAAAAGAGGCAAACAGCACGATAAAGGGCTTAACAGAAGAAAAAGATGCCATCCGTACCAAAGTAGATTCACTGCTTGAATTGCTTCAGGATATTCAGGTGCCACATTAGACCGGCGGGTTGAGCATTTGAAGAAATCGTATGATGTCCAGATCCTCGGACAGGAATTCTCTGTGTTAAGTGATTCAGGGGATGATCATGTGGCAAAAGTCGTCCAGTATGTGAATAACAAGGTGGAGGAGATCGACAAAAACGCGAAAAAACCTATCAACACCTTAAGCATTGCAATCTTGGCGGCTCTCAACATAGCTGACGAGTATTTCAAGATGATTGGCTCTAATGATGACATTTGCCACCAACTGGAAGATCGATCGAAGAAATTGATCGGTTTGATTGATGAGGTAAAGTAAAAGCCAGTCCCCTGACATTTGATTCAACATGTTTTTGTAACCAGCCCTTTATTACTCGCCGTTGAATACGCCTTGGCAGTCCGCCGATATAACCACAACCCATGGATAACATTCTAAGAGCCCAAAATGTCATTGCGAGGCGGCGCGCAAGCAGCCGTGGCAATCTAATACCTTATGCGGGACCTCTTACCAGGCTATCCCCAACATTTTACACCACACAAGCAAAGAAGGAGGTGTCGGATCATTGATTGATTACCTCATGATGATTATAACGATTTTAACTGCTTTGGCTATTGGGATCGTTCTGGGGCTGGTTCTCAGGCAAAGATTCTCTCAGAAAAGACTGGCCTCATTCCAAACCCTGTCCGAGAGAATTGTGGAGGAGGCCAAGAAGGAAGCCGAAACGATCAAAAAGGAGGCAATCCTGCAGGCCAAGGAGAACCTCCTGAGAGCCAAAATGGATCTGGAGAAGGAAGCAAGAGACCGTAAAAACGAGATGGACCAGTTGGAATGGCGCCTTCGTACCAAGGAAGAGAGCTTGGACAAGCGGATTGAAACTCTGACCCAGAAGGAAACATCCTGGGAAGGCCGCGAAAGAGCCTTCAGCAATAAAGAAAATCAACTGAATGAAAAGCATAATAAACTAGATCTCTTACTGTCGGAACAGCAGCAAAAGCTCGAAAAGATCGCCGGAATATCGGCGGAAGAAGCAAAAGCCTTTCTGGTCCAGGCAATTGAAGTGGAAGCAAAGCGTGAAGCCGCTGCCACCATCCGCAAGATTGAGGATGAAACAAAGCGGCAGGCGGACAAAAAGGCAGGAGAAATTCTGGCCTACGCGATTCAGCGCTATGCTGGTGATTTCGTGGCCGAAAGCACCATATCGGTCGTAAACCTGCCCAATGATGAAATGAAGGGCCGGATCATCGGACGGGAAGGCCGGAATATCCGTGCCATTGAAGCGGCCACCGGGATCGATCTGATCGTGGACGATAC
>JBEKJA010000391.1:0-3265 GCA_050011475.1 Syntrophales bacterium | reverse complement strand
TTGGAATAATCATATTGGATTTCAAAACCGAGTAAAAAGAATCCAATTAGGAGATGTCGATATGGCGATTGCAGATATCATGGTAAGATATGAAAGAGATACAGATGGCATTACTTCACGTCCTTATCGTGAGAGCTCTCATTCTGTAAAAGAAACAGATGCAAAGAGACTTCTGAAGCAACGCGAAGGTCAGATTGCAAACGGTCGCTTTTCAGGACTGAAGGTTGAAAAGATCACCTTTCAGGAACTCAAGCAAGATCTTGAAAACGAATACAAGCTGAATGACCGGAAATCTTTAGATAGATTACGGCTGAGCTTAAAACACTTAAGTGACTATTTTGAAGGCATGAGAGCGGCTGATATAACATCAGATAAAATCGGTAAGTACGTGGATTTCCGGAAGCAAGCCGAAGCAGGTAATGCTACAATCAACAGGGAGCTATCAGCACTAAAGAGGCTTTTCACCCTTGGTTCAAGACAAACACCACCGAGAGTGATTAGCGTTCCATTTATCCCCAAACTGAAAGAGCCACCTCCAAGGCAAGGTTTTTTCGAGTTTGAGGATTATGTCAAATTGCGAAATGCCCTACCAGATTATCTTAAACCCATGCTGGCAATAGGATACTTCACGGGGATGCGAAAACGTGAAATCCTCAATCTAACTTGGGATCAGGCTAATATTTTTGAAAAGAAGATAACGCTGGCAGCAGGAACAACAAAAAACGATCAGGCAAGGATGATTTTCCTTACTGGTGAACTTTATGAAATTATTCTGCAGCAGAAGATAATTAGAGATAACAAGTATCCACAATGTCCATATGTAATTTTTAGGGAAGGTAGACAAATAAAGGATTACCAATCGGCATGGCATTCAGCCTGCAAGAGAAGCGGTCTTGTTGGTAAATTGCTTCACGACACTCGCAGAACTGCAGTAAGAAATATGACCCGATCAGGAATTCCTGAAACAGTAGCCATGAAAATATCGGGACATAAAACTCGGAGTGTCTTTGACCGTTACAACATCACTTCTGAGAATGATCTCCGCGCTGCAGCAGAAAAAATTTCTGAGGCACATCAAGAAAGACAAGAAGCTGTGTCTAAAGTGCAAAATGGGCACAATTTAGGCACAATTAAAGCCGTTAATGAGAAGGGTTAAGGGGGATGAAATCCTATGCATTATTCTAAGTTATTGAAATTATTTGGCGGAAGTGCATGGGAATCGAACCCACCCGAGACGTTATTAGCGCCTCACGCCGGATTTGAAGTCCGGGAGGCCCACCAGTGACCTTTGCACTTCCGCACTTGTTCTAAATGCTATGACAGTCGCTGCAGGTAAGCCGGCTCCATTGCTCCATCGTTGGCATCCTCGAGAAGCTGGACTGCAACTACATCTCCCGCTTTCACGGATGATATCTCCTCGGGCAGGACGATGAGTCCGTTGGCCTTTACCATGGATTTTAGGATGCCCGACCCCTGCTCTCCCGTCGTGGTGACCTGCCAATTGCCGTCTGAACCACTCACCCTGCCCCTCACAAAATTTACCAATCTCGGTTTCTTGTCATAGTCTTCCATGATACGAGCCCGGATGGTTTTCCGGAAGATTTTCACATGGCCTGACATCTTCAGGATGGTGGGTCTAACAAACTGCTCAAACGAGATCATGGAGGAAACCGGATTGCCGGGAAGACCAAATAGCGGGATGCCCCTAATATTCCCATATGCCAGGGGCTTCCCCGGGCGCATGGCGACCTGCCAGAATCGCATGGCGTTGCCAATTTCATTCATCACAACCTTGACCAGGTCGTAGTCCCCCATGGAAACACCGCCGGATGTAACTACGATATCCGCACGTTCGGCTGCATTGAATTTCTCGACAAGATCAGCACGTGTATCTTTGGCAATTCCCAGAAGCAGAGGAATTCCCCCAGCTTCTCCAACCTGTGCCGCCGTGGCGTAACTGTTCGAGCTGATGATTTTCCAGGGGGACGGAATCTCATCAATGTCTACCAGCTCATCACCGGTTGCGATGATGGCTACAACGGGCCTCTGGTGAACGGAGACGATTGAGCGCCCGAGGGATGCAAGCATTCCGACTTCTGCTGGGCGAATGATCGATCCGTGGGCAATCACAATTTCGCCCTGCCGAACATCTTCTCCCGCCTTACGAATGTCCTGACCATATTGAGCTTCACAGAAGATCCTTACCTTATGACCGTCCGCCCGGGTGTCTTCCACCTTTACGACAGCGTCCGCTCCTTCAGGAATGGGCGCACCCGTCATGATCTTGGATGCCTGCCCCCCGCCTACCGCCCTTTCAGGAATTTTTCCGGCTGGAATATCTTCTATCACATCGAGGGAAACGGGATGATCTGGCTCCGCACCAATAGTGTCATCCCAATGGAGTGCATAACCGTCCATGGCGGAATTATCTTTCGGCGGTATGTTCCTGTGCGCAACAATGTCTTCACCGGCTACACGGCCAAGCGCGTCAAGGATACCCACCTTTTCCAAGTTGAGAACCGGTATACTTTCCAGGATCTGATTCAGTGCCTCTTTAACGGGGATCATGATTCCTCACAGTCATTGTCACCATGTCACGCATTGTCCTACTCTAATGGAATGACCAAGTCAATTCGGGCTTATCAACGTTTATAGAACATGCCGATGGAGATTGCATTCCAAGAGTATCGTTGAGGCGATCTCCTCCACAGACATGGATGTGACATTCAGGTATGGTATATTCTCAGTTGCATATAGCATCTCAGCCTGTGACAACTCCATCTGGCACTGCTGAAGAGATGAGTAGAGGCTGCCCGGGCGGCGCTCGGATCGAATCATTTGAAGACGCTTTGGATTAATCGTCAGGCCGTATAGCTTATCACGGAAGAGATTGAGCACATGCGGCAGTTCAATGGCATTTTGCTTGAAATCATCTTCCGTAAGAGGATAATTCGCGGCATTGATCCCGAATTGAAGACCCATATATACGCATGTTGGAGTCTTGCCGGTTCTTGATACACCAAGGAGGACTACGTCAGCCTGATCATAATTCTTTGTTGCGGTGCCGTCATCGGTACTCAGTGCATAATTCACGGCATGTATGCGTTGATCGTAAACACCTTCATCCGTGCGCCCGTGATAACGTCCAATGGTATGAGACGATTCCCTATGCAGTTCGCTCTCCAGTTTTCCGATGAATTCTTCGATCAGGTCGAAGAACAGGCAGTTACTGCTTTTAATCAACTGGCGGATGTCTGGATCAATC